>NZ_JBHUPT010000035.1:0-70708 GCF_049056525.1 Leisingera coralii
AAAGCCTGCCATGATTATCTCCCGCTGCCCGTCTGGAGATTACCATGCCAGAGAGTTTCCACACAGCCTCAGCCCAAAGCGGCCGCCATGCCTGTTGACCAGTCAGGTCAGCCAGCACATCCAGGTCGGCGGTTTGCGGATCTTCTCCGCATGTGCAAGATCTCGAGGAGCCATTTAAGGAAGCTGACTTTCCAGCGTTCATTGAGTCCCGTTCTTTTCAGCACTGCCGAAAAACAGCAGTGAGCCCAAAATGGACCTGTTCGCTTTCGAAAGAAAAGGTCCGGTATGGCGGCATACCTAACCTTCTCCGCCTTGACGAACAAAATAGAAGTTGACCCCGGAAGCGACCATTCGGGTGAGCACGAGACCCCTCTTGCTACAACATGTTGCTTGACAGTTTTTAGCGTGTTGACTCCTTTATTTCTGAAAACGACACTTGGAGTTCAGTCTATCCCAGCATTTTTTCCAATAGTCATTTTTTGGTGCGGCTCCCCGACTATCCTTAGTGAGCCCTCAACATTTTCGCGTAATTCGTTATCCTTTATCCTTGCAGGCGTCGCTATTGACTCAATCCCCACAGTCTCGTTTTCTGATATTAAGTTGGATCGCAACACTACAGCACCAGCGTTCTCCAACCCAACTCCAACCCTATTCTTCATGATGCGGTTTTTCTCAAATAGGCCTGACCCCTCCTTAGCGACCAAAATTCCAGCCTCTTGGTTTCCTTCAATTATGTTACCTGTGCAAGTCGAATTCGCGCCTATTGAAGCGATGCCTGAGTATCCATTTTGCCGTATATGGTTCTCCATCACTATTGCTTTCCCATCATTCAGGCAGTATATCCCATGCTCTCTGTTGCCAAATATGCGGTTCCCCGATACCGTCGGACGTGAGGTCCTCGAAATTATTAACCCGGATAGCCGATTTCCGTGTATATCATTATTTTTTATTTCCCCCTTGGCACCGTTAAAACAATGGACCCCAGCGTCGTCATTCTGAAAAATTCGATTGTTCCGAACTTCCGGATTTCCGCCATCGCAAACGATGAAACCTGCAAGTCGGTTTTGCCGAACCTCATTTGAAACAACTACTGGCTTGGCTTCGTCGTAGATCCGGATGCCAGCTTCACCATTCAGAAAAAGCGAATTTTCCTCTACCCTTTGGCGAGATCCACCACAGACATCCATTCCTGCCATTTGGTTGCCATACACCGCATTGCTTTCAACTTGAATCTGTCCCGTTGAGGCGAGGTACAATCCGTTCGTTTTGTTGTCAAAAAAGTCATTGGAAACAATGTCAGCACTAGAAGAGTCCACAACATGTATACCGGCAAATTCACTATTTGAGACTTTGCTTCCTCGAACCATGCATTTCGATTGTCCTGATAGCCGAATCCCTTGCTGGTTGTCATCAATGATACAATCACTAAGGCTACAACTATCACCACCAGTGATTTGAATTCCCGAGAGATCGTTTCCCGACAGATGCGTTGCTCGTACTGGGCTTTCTGCCGGATCTTCAAGTAGAATTCCGCACTGGCCGTTAGAGCTGAATTTGCAATCTGAAACAGAAATTGAGCCGCCGGATACAGCTTTTAGACCGTGAAATTGACAGTCCCAAACAGCCACGTGTTCCAGAGTAGCAATGGCATTCGCGCTAACCGAAACTCCAATTCTTGCAGCAAATCGTACTTCGGAGTGGAGAACGCTCAACGATGTGTTGCCAGATACTTCAATACCTACGTCACTCTTTGAGGAAACTGAGCAATTTTCTATAGTTGCTATACCACATGATACCAGTAATGCCGGTCCGATACCCCTCTCATTTCTTAGAAATGACATGTTCGAAATACTGACTCTTTTAGAATCTACAACTAAGGCCGGGAACTCGCCGCTCTCAACTCGGATTTCCTGCCGGTTGCCTTCTCCTGAAATATCAAGGTCCTTGGATATCACCAAATGTTCGACATAGAGACCAGGTCTTACTATGATTTGGTCGCCGAGTGAGGCCATGCTTATCGCTTGTCCAATTCGTCGGCAATCTCCATCTTCCGATTGATCAACAGTAAATGTATTCCTCCCGTTTTTCGGTTCGTTTAAGTTCTCGTCCTCTTGAACATCAGATGGATCAAAGGTACCCAGTTTTGATGAAAATTTCGAGTCAAGAAACTTGACCAGCAACTGATGGCTTGGATGGTTGATGCCATCCGGTTTCGCCACGGAGAAGTGATCGGTTCCTCTCAGTAATATTGGAGCGCCAAAGTACCTACCGGCAGATTCATCGGTTACCACTAGACGCTTCGACGGGAGCCACTTTCGATGGAACACAAAGTGGTTCTCATATGCTTCGACCCCGGCGATGTTGGGGATCTTGCCATCATTCAATACGTCCTTGAACCGGGCATCAAGGTCTCTGAGACTCCAATTGCCCCACTGCAACTGTTGTCCTAACCGGTGCTTATAGAATTTGGCGAGGACGGAAAGCTTGTCTGCGAGGTCAGAACCGTATGATGGGGAAGCTAGCAGTACCAGGCCAACATTCTTTTCAGCAAAGCGTTCGTAGTTTTTCTCGAGAAGATAACGCACGACAATTCCGCCTGTGCTATGACAGACAAACACGATATTTTTTTGTCATAACAGGGGGGCGCTGACGGGTATCTTTTGTCGTTAGGGCCGAAAGCAGTTCATCCGCACAGTTCCGGATTTCATAGGGTCCGGCGTCTACCCCTGTGTAGTATCCTCCAAGATAGATACAGGTATCCGAAATACGGGGATCACCAAGTACAAGTTCAGGCCAATAAGTCCGTTTAGCTGCGTCTTCAGAGTCTTGGTGGAGCCAACAACCACGGCTATCAGAAAAAATTCCATGAACGAAGACGAGAACGGTCTCCGAGTCGTCGAAGAAATACCACAAGTTGTTCTGCCCAGGCCCGGGAACACCGGGATGATGAAACAGAGGTGCTCGTCCTTTTGAGCTCATCGCAAAACTCCAAATCATGAGTCGACGAACCATGCACCTTAGTCGATACTCACATGTCTGGATGGGAATTCTGAAGGCTAGATGGCACGTATGCAATCCCGGATGGGAGTTTAGTTAAGAACAGAACTTCCTTTTGGTTCCCTAGGTCATGTTGACAAATGGCGCAGCCATAGGCGGATAGACGTAATATCGACGAAGCCAAGGAAACTCTCGGCTGTCTTGTCGTAGCGGGTTGCGACCCTGCGGGCGTTCTTGAGCTTGTTGAAGCATCGTTCGACCAGGTTTCTAAGCCGGTACAAGGAACGATCCAAACCGACGCGTTTCTTGCGGGACCGGCGCATGGGGATCACGGGGCGAACGCCACGGTCATTCATAGACTTACGAATGCCGTCAGCGTCATAGCCGCGGCCGGCCAGCAATATCTTAGGCTGGGGCAGATTTTCTGCCATGAACAGGTCAAAGCCCAGATAGTCGGACGTTTGCCCTGGCGTGATTTCGGTTCTCATGGGCAGACCATGCGCGTTGACGAGGAGGTGGATCTTGGTCGTGAAGCCACCTCTAGAACGGCCGAAGCCCTGTCGCGGAGTCCCCCTTTTGCACCCGCTGCCTGATGATAGGCCCGGATCACGGTGCTGTCGATCATTTGCAGAGCGTCTGGCACGGCCCCGCTTTCGTTCAGGGCCTCCATGATCTCCTCCCATAGCCCCGCGAGCGTCCAGCGCCGGAACTGGCGGTAGACGCTCGACCACTTGCCAAACTCTTCCGGCAGATCGCGCCATGGCGCGCCGGTCCGGGCAATCCAGAATATCCCGTCAAGAACAAGGCGATGATTGGTAGGTTTGCGGCCATTCGGGGCGCGGGCAGAATGGATGAAACGCTCAAAGAACGCCCATTCTTCGTTCGTCATTAGGTCTCGTGCCAAGCTAGTCTCCATCGCAGATACCAGCTTGAAGCACGTACAGCGCTGCCTGTGAATCCCTTTTGTCAACACGACCTAGCACGTAGGGAAGATTAGCGGCAGCGAAGTAATGGCCACGCACGCAGCCATCAAATCGCGCAGCGGGTGGCCAAAACCGGGTCACAGGTCTCAACAGTGGTTTTGCGTAGACCACGCCGCTGAGGAGACCGGCTATGACCGCTTTTGATACTATCGTCTCGTCCTTATTTATTGGTCGCCATCGACATTTCCAAACACCGCCACGAAGTGCTGATTGGCGCTCCTGGCAAAAGCGAAGGCGTCGCAAGACCATCACCAATACCCTGGGCGATTTTCAACGTTTCGTGGCTACTCTTTCTGGCTACGGCCTGCCGGTTCGGATCGGTTTCGAAGCAACCGGAAACTATCACCGGACATTGGCACATCATCTCGGCCAGGCGGGGTTCGAACTTAAGCTCCTGTCCTCCGTGGGCTTGGCCCGGACGCGCAAGGCCCTGCATAACAGCTGGGAAAAGAACGACCCGAAGGACGCTCAGATTATTCTTCACATGCTGGAAATCGGGGCCGTGCAGTTCGTCCATGATCCAGTTGCATCGGGCACCGCCGATATTCAGGAATTGTCGAAAACCCATGAGATCGTTTCGAGCTCGAAGACCGAGCTCTGGCACCGCATACCGACTCATTACCTGCCTCTGTATTTTCCCGAAGCCGAGCGGATTCACAGAAGCTCCCGGACAGATTGGTTCCTGGCGTTTCTCGAGGAGTACCGGTCCCCTCACATGATCTCGATCATGAGGCGGCAGGCTTTCAGGGCCGATGCTTGGCAAGTCGTTGACCGCAAGGTTGCCAAAGGACGATTACTTTCAGATATTTATACGACTTCCGCGGGTTCAGTCGGGCTTCCTGTCAGGCTGGATTCAGACGCCGTGCGTATGTTCCGCCTTGTTCACGCCGAAGACCGCAGCCTGATCCGGGAGCACGATGAGATTGAGGCCAGATCCGTCGAGCTCCTGTCAGGTCGACCTGACTTTCAGCTGCTGACAATCACCCCCGGCATCGGCCCGATCAATGCCATGACATCCTGGCTGGAGCAGGTGATTTGCGCCGCTTCCGGCATCACCACCAGTTTCCTAAGTTCTGCGGCATGGATCTCGCCACCGTGCAACCCGGGATGTTTCGCGGACAAAATAAGATCTCCAAGTTTGGCAATGCCCGGCTCCGGCGCTCGCTCTAGATGGCGGGCCAGACGGCCGCGTTGAAGAAGACGAGCTGCTGCCGCGACAAGTTCGAGCGATACATCTCCAAGGGCCGGCACAATGCCCATCTACGCCGCAAGGCCTATACCGTGATTGCTGCCAAGATTGCACCGTATCCGGACACCCTGCGAGGGCATCAGCATGGCGTGGCTCCGAGCGCATGCACGATCTCTGCTTTCCGAATTGGGGACGATCCGGATCACCTCTTCTGACGCGGCGATATCCGGGTCTGGCGCCGCTGGGACATCGCAAACCACCAACGGCGCGAAGAACGGTTCGTCCAGCTCCGCCGCTGGCAACACCAGCTTCCCATGCTCTGCCAGTCGGCGCCAGGCCGCCAGCTGGTTCGCTAAGCCCCCATACCACACGGCCACGACTTTCACCGTCGCGCCCGGTTTGAGCGTGTCCGCCACTGCCCGAGCTTTGACGTCATCGGGCCACCGCCGGCGCCGCGAAGCGTAGATCTCAACAACCAACGATTTGAGAAACGAATTTGTAGCGCACATTGCGAAACGCACTCTCCACTGTGAGATGTCCAAGATCTCGCAGCAGGGAGTAAACTCTACAACGTGAGGCTAGGACAGTGCTTACGTCGATGCCCACTTTAGTGAAGCAGTATTGCAGTATCGAAGATCCCTTTGATTTTTCAATATGGACCGGAAGCCCCCATCAAGTGGAAGCCGGCGTCCACGGTTTCTAGCGGATGTAGGTCACTCGTCACCCCGGCCGCATTGGAGATGGAGGCTAGCGCCTAGCTGGGGCGAAGCTGGCCGCTTTTTTGCCATGAGTACAGAGCAGTTAGGCGATAAGGTTGCTACTCGACCGCCACCTCAGTCCGTTAGGTTTGTGGTAACCTGTTGCATCCGAGCGCATGCGCAACCGATCTCTCCCAAGCGCTCCTCAGTCGACAGGGTCCTCGGAAGAGTCATGCACGATCCGGAAATCTGCCCAGACCATCTGCGGCTCATTTGAAATCACCTCTAGCAAGGGCGCAGAAAATGGGCGTGAAAAAGGATATCCCATTTCACGCGCATCAGGATAGCGATCCGTCGCGCCACAGAAGCTCATGGAGCCGCAGGACGTGTCTTGTTCGACCAGATCGACCATTGTGTCTGTCACCACGACCGCCAGTGTGTAGGCCGCCCCATCTCCCGCAGCCCCACGCGGCACCAGCAGCGTATAGGGCCAGCCGCAATCGCAGATCGCGCCCGGGGTTACGCCGGGTGGGCTTGGGGGTATTGGATCAGCCGGGTCTTCGGCGGGTTTGTTGATGACCGAGGAGGCCGCATCTGCTTGGAAGAGAACATTCACGCCGGGAGTCAGCCGTCGGACAAACTTGTCCATCTCAATCCAGCATCTTGGATCATGACGACGCCCGGTGGGGCAGAGGAAGACACGGAAAGTGCAGGTAACGTCTTCGTCCGCGGAGTTGGTAACCCGCATTACATAGCCGAAGGGTTCGTGTGTCATATAGTGGATCGTTTTCATCCCGCCCGGCACAGCTAGCCCCTCTTGCGGCGCTGGGATCTCCATCTCGCGGGTTTTGAACTGGGTCTGGAGCGTCCGTCCCAACTGCAAGCCGAGACCCAAATCGAGAGTCCCGTCGCCAAGATTTGCTTCTACGTCCAGGGTGGCAAGAGCCGCTTCCAACGCGTCGCGGTCGAGTCCGTCATGGTCATCTGGCATGCGGATCACGCCGAGATCTGTCGCGCCGTTGGCAAAGCTCACGGGCGGGCGGTCTTCATAGGTGAAGGGTGCTTGGCCCGCTTGAAATCCCGCCGCCAGATCATCGACCAGCTTGTGCCACCGCCAAAAGGCGGGGTCTCGGATGGCGGTTTCAGTGGAACTCATGACGCCCCCATTGGGCCCAGACAGATCAGAGATAACCCCGTGGCCGGTGTTGTGCAGATTGCCCAATTGAGCCAGATCCACGGACGCCGTTTGGCGTGGATCGGTCGCCTCGATGGCGCGGCCAAGGGTTTCGATAGTCAGCGGCGTCAGCGCGCCGGTGACCGCGTCGGGCACGCCGTTTTCAATCGCGTCTTCCAGCCCCAGTACCCAGGACTTCAGCGTTGTGCGACCATTTTCTCCCATCGTCGTGTTGGCAGGGCGGCCGCTAAACCCGGTTGCCATAGCCACCTCGTCAGGGGGGTGATAGCCCACGTCAATCTTACCGGTGTCAAGCTCCTGCGCCTCCACAGGGCCTAGCCCCACCGCGAGGCGTTCGGCGTCGTAGCGGGCGAGCATTTGCTGATGCATGTAGATGAAGAGCTCTCCATGCCGGTCGTTGAGGACAAAGAGCGCGCGCAATTCCGCACCTGTAAGGCTAGCATTAAATACCCGCCCGTCGCCGTCTGCCGCTATGAACTTATTGACCACCGTCTGCCAGCCTGCAGGACCAAGTACGGCCTGGGCGTTGGCTTGGTCGAATATCCCTTGGTTGGGATAGACCTGATGCCAATGTTCGTGATGTTCGTTGGCCAGCGCATCTTCGCGCCAGTAATCCATCGCCACTTCAGCATGGGGGGAGATGGTCCCGCGGGTTCTGAGGTTGCTGGGCGAGAAGCGCGACGGGGCGCTGTGCACAGCGCGCGGTTGTGACAAGAGTCGACCCAGCGGGTTGTGTGTGACAAAGACCGATAGCGCATGGCGCACCGATTCCGGGTCCACCCGTCGCATCTGGCGGTCGGCAAATCCCAAAGCAGCCCGCAGCTTTTGGGGTTCCGATCCATCCGAAGCGTCCATCGATAGATGCAGACCCATTTGCAGCCACATGCTTTCAGCTTTGTTGACCTCGTCAAATTGCGAAAAGCGACGCGTCGTGGGGTGTCGTGCGGCCGCAGAGCGAGCAAATGCTGCAGGAGTACGCATGCGCGCAAAAAGGCGATCCGCTTCGTCCCGTATGTCGGCGAGATCTCCGGCCAGGGCGGTCGCGGGCAAGCGCCCGGAAGGAGTCGCCCCTATTTGCAGCAAGTCCAGCGCATCGGGCCGACCATAGCCGTAATAGGGCGAGTGTCCGTCTGTATCGTAATTCCCGCCCAAAGGATCTATAACCCGGCAGGATTGGCGCAACCGGTCTTTGACCTCTGTCCAATTTAGGTCTGGCTCGCGTTCCAACAAGAGCGCGACCAGACCGGCCACGCCGGGTGTTGCGCTTGAGGTGCCACCGAAGGTCGAGGTGTAGTTGCCTAATTCATCGCCTTGCGGTGTTGGCTCCCAGCTGAACTGTCGCCCGGGGTTGTAGCCCGCATCGTTGGAGCGGTCGGTCGTCCAGATGCCATCGGTGAGCGGTTCGGGGTGGCCGAAGGGCGCGTGGCCCACATCCCCACTGGGAAAGGCGCACCAGATACAACTCCCGAAATCACTATAAACGCTGCGTTTTCCCGTGTCGTTACAAGCGGAAACGGCGACCACCATTGAGCTGCTTGCATAGCCGTCGAGATCAGCGCTTTCATTCCCGTTGCCCGCGGCCCAAAGGATCACGCACCCCTTTCCTCCGCGGCCATGCTCGACGGCATATTGCAGCGCTAGCATGGTACTATAGGGCAGATCGTAGGGGGCCGTGTGAGTGGGATCGGCAGGGTTCCACCATTCCCCGTCGGGCGGACCCCAACTGCAGGAGATGATGTCCGCGCCATTGCTGACAGCGTGATAGAGTGCCTCGGCCTCTTCCATCGAACCTAAATTGGACGACAGACGAATTGGCATCAGCTTGGCGTCCGGCGCCACACCACTCGCCCCGTCAACACCATCGGCGCAGGCAACGCCCGCGCAGGCAGTGCCGTGATCATCAAAGACGTCCCATTGGGCATAAGGATCTTTCGGCCGAGGATCATTAGTTCCCAGACTCGCATCGCGCGGCGCGACGATCTTACCCTCAGAAGCGAATTCAACGTGATCAATGTCTACGCCATCATCAATGACGGCGATAGTGACGCCCGCGCCTGTGGCATAGGGCCACGCGGCCACAACATTGGCATGAGCGTCTACAACCTGGCCGTTTACGATGCTACGCTTAAGATGCCATTGGCGATCATGTGCGCCGCGAAATTTGCGCTCGCGGATCAGCTCAGGATGGCTGGCCTCCACATCGCCATGCGCCGCCAAACGGTTGGCAATCTCAAAAACCTCAAGCCCGCGGCCGTTAGCCCCGACAAAATAGGCGTTTTGGGCAAAGGGCAGGGTGCGTTTGATGGTTAGCCCTTCGGCTTCCAGCAGCGCCTCACAGGCCGCAGCGTTCAGGGAGTCGTTGAATTTCACGAAGAGGTTTTCGGTGTAGAGCACTGGCTCTTTGGTGATGGGATCGCGCAGCGCACGGCCTGCAAACTGAAAATTTTTGAGACGAGATAGGGCTTTGCGCGCCCCGTCGCGAAGCTCAAGTGCGCGATTCTGTTCCTCTGATTTGACCTGCAACACTGTTACGCCGATATCCGGCAAGCTCATCCTTTGGGTGAAACGACTCAGTGTCTTGCGCGCAGTTTTGGTTGTGATGACTTCATCCAGAAGACCCGGCTTAAGGGTCCGCAACGCAATCATATCGTCACTGACTTCAAGTTCCCGTGTGGCTTTACCCCTGCCGCCATAGCTGTAGGTGAAACGCTCCATCAAGCAGCCCCCCAAATTTCTTGAGCAACGGTTAATGGTGGCGTCTGCTGGGGCATGCTGTCAAGCATAAGGCGATTTCGATGTCCGTGGCACCCGTTTTTCGGGTTTGACAGGTTGCTGAAATAGTCAGGCCAGCGGAACGTTGTTTTCCCCGATTGGATAGGTTCCCTTATCAAGCTTTTGGATCGGGTGGCTAGAAGCAGACTGGTCTTGACCTGTGAAACTGGTCCAGACTTCATACGACCATTCGAGCTTCCTTCAGTTGGATCGAGAATTCGCTGGGTGAGGGCGATTGACCAAGCTGACCGACTCGACCTACGATGAAGGCATGACTTATGCCTTCCACACGCTGCAACGAATATCCGCCTGATCTGAACTTCAGACAGCGGAAGCGGCGTAGTGCGGGACGGGCCTTATACCCCCAGTAGCTCCAGATCAGAGTGTACCCCCGGGTGCAAATCCCGGCGTTTCCACCAAGATTCATTGGAGGGAAGAGGTATGTCACGAGACGAATTGAGAAGCGCGACCGCTCGAGAGCTCTTGCAGGAGATCAGTTCCCGTTTGAGGGAAACACACTCAGATCCCGGCGGCTTCATCTGGTCAAGATTGTTCCCGGACATTCAGCATGAGCCGTCCAACCAGGAGCATCGCAAGCTGGTGGAAGCAGCGTCAGATTGGCTCGAAGCTGAGCTGTCTCTACATCATCGCTCGTTGAATGCGGATCGCCCATTTGGTATCTCTGATGCGACCTCCATGCTGCGTGCCCGCGTGAATTACATCGAAAAATCAATGGCTCATCCAAAGCGTGGACACTCTGGGAGTGGGCGTAATGACGGCTGAAGAGCGTGTAATCATCAAGATGCTCGTGGCATGGTCCGAAAGCTCTAAGTACGCTCAAAATTGGCTGATAAAGAAGCACCAGGCATTCAACGGCAGACGGCCGATTGACCTCTGTAACAGTGGTGAAGTGTTCCGTGTCGCTCGTTACATTCGTGACTTAAATAGCGAAGATTGGAAGATGTGAACAGAACCGCTGCTATGGGCTAGGATGGGTTCGATTCCCAAGAGGCAACCAGACCAGGCCGACAAGCGTTCCCATGCAAGGTAAGGTACGGCCTCAACCGGCAGTGCCGTGCTTGGCGTAGACGAGGTTGCCTCCAGCATCGAGGCCAACTCCGCGGCCGAGTGATTGGCGTCGGCCAAAGAAGTCCTCTTCAGCTTCCGTCGGATGCCCCATCTCTTCGGTGAATGTATCCAGCCACGCATCTTCCTCATCATCATGCGGTCGAGTGGAGGCATGATCGTCTTCGAGCACGGCGGTGATGCGGACGTAGTCGAAACTGCCGGAGCGCTCGATGGCCCGGCCAATTTTCAGCCAGTGGGTAATCTGACCAGCCAATGAGCGACCACTCAGTTGTGCTTCACGGCGGACCAAGGCCATGATGTCATCGGCAAGTTTTACGGACTGAACCATGTTCGCCTCCTGAACTGATAAATGGGTATCGACATGCCGTCTTAGAGTCAAAGTCTGGACGTCGCCCCGCGGGTGGCACGGCTGGGCTGGCGAGGCTGGTCTGCCGTTAGGTAGCACCAGCTTGGAAGATCTTACTCAGACAACTGCTTGGTGCACCGAGGTAGCAGCTGATTTGAGCCCACAGAAGAAGTACCAAATTTTCGCTGCGCACGCTCGCGGCACGACAGCCCGCAGCATGGCAGAAGGAGGCGCGGGCGTTCAGGCACGGTGCGGGAATGTTTCTATGGGCAACACCCGAGGAGCGGGACGAAACGGCCACTACCAAGTGCAGCCTTCAGGTATCAGCCCGCCGCATTTTTGATGCACGCAAATAGGTCATCAGCAAAAGCAGACAACAGACGCGACATGCGGGCGTCCTTCCGAGTGACCAGGAAGAATGACGTATTGAACGACGTCTCTTCCGGCAGCAAGAGGCGCATCTTGCCCGCCTGCACCCAGCGCTCTGCGTAATGGCGTGGCAGGAAACCGATATAATGGCCACTGAGAATGAAAACCGCCAGCGCCTCCATGTTGGAGGCATTGGCCGCCACATTGGGCTTTGAAAACGGCCGCAGCTCCATCAGTTGGCCGAAGCGGCGGGCGACAAAGGCGTGGCATTCGGCATCCGCCAGCTTCGGTTCCGGCATGTCGAACAGCGGGTGATCAACACTGCAGTAGAGCGACTGCATCTCCTCATAAACAGGTTCATAAGTCAGGCTTTCCACCTGCTGTCCGGTAGAGGTTAAGGCCATGTTGAGATCGCCGCTCAGCAACGCAGCCTCCAGCTCTCGGGGCGTGCCGACGCGCAGGTCGAATTCCACACTGCGGGCCCGGTTCACGAAACTGCGCACGGCGCGGTAGAGCGGCAGGCCCGGATCCGAGATCGTGTTGTCGATCATGCCGAATTTCAGATGTCCGGTGATCTGGTTGCGCATCTCGCCCAGCTCGTCCGACAGTTCGTCGATCAGATGCGAGATCTTGCGGGCCTGGGCATATACCTGCGCGCCTTTCTCCGTCACCGAAAACCCGCTGCGGCCCCTTTCGCACAGCCGGAAGCCCAGCCGTTCCTCCAGACCGGCAATATGTGCGCTGACCGAAGATTGGCTGATATTGAGCGAATGCTGTGCACCGGTGAAGCCGCCGCTTTCCACAACCACGCGGAAGACGTTCAGGCTGTTAATATCACTGCTACTGACGCGCATACTCCCGCCCTTCCCTTCATATCAGAATTTCCGGAGTGAACTTCATTAACTTGGGATATGTCAATATTTCTGGCGCGCATAGAACTGAGGCAGACTCATGCCGGACCCGGAAAACCGGGGCGGCTTTCCAGCAGCAGGGAGATATTTATGCGTACTGGAGCACTGACTTTCAAATCCATCCTCGGCGCCGCAGCGTTGGCCCTTACCCTTGCGCCCGGAGCGCAGGCGGACCTTCTGTCCGACATCAAGGAGCGCGGCGAGTTCGTGGCTGGCACCGAAAGCCGCTTCCCGCCGTTTGAATTTGTCGAAGACGGCAAGATCGTCGGCTATTCCGCCGATATCATGACAGAGATCATGAAGGACCTGCCGGGTGTTGATTTCAGGCGCCTGGACCTGCCGTGGCAGGGTATCCTCTCCGGTCTGGAAGCCGGCAAGTTCGACTACGTGGTGACCTCGGTGACGATTACCGCTGAACGCTGGGACCGCTACAACATGTCCCGCCCCATCGCCGACGCCACCATGGCGGTGATGAAGCTGAAACGTACCGACGGAATTGAATCCCCGGAAAAAATCGCAGGCCTTGCGGTCGGCACCCAGGCGGGCACTGTGCATCAGGCGACGCTGGAGGAATACTCCAAGACGCTGGACACGCCGATCACCATCAAGACCTACGTGGACTATAACGAGGCCTATGCCGACCTTGCGGCGGGCCGCATTCAAGCGGTGGCCAACAGCCTGCCGAACCTGCTGGAAGCGCAGCGCGCGCGGCCCGAGCTGTTCCAGGTGGTCGACGGCACAATTGGCCCCAAAAGCTATTACGGCTGGGTGGCCCGAAAGGACGCAGACAGCGCCTCGCTGGCGGAGTTCATAAACGCAGGCCTCGAAAAACTTCAGATGAACGGCAAGCTGGCCGAGCTGCAGACCAAATGGTTCGGCGCCCCGATGTCGCTGCCAGAAGGCGCGCCGCAGCGCCCCGAGCACTGATCGCCTAGGGCCCTAGGACTCCAAGATAATGAACTCCCTCCTGTCCATCTTTAGCGACCATTGGGATGACCTCCTGAGGGGGGCGGCCTATACCGCCTCCCTTTCTCTGGTCTCCATAGTGCTGGGGATCTTTGTCGGCCTGACCCTGTGTTTCGGGCTGATCTCGGTAAATCCGGTGATCCGGATCGCCTCGAAAATCTACCGCAGCGTCTGGCGCGGCACGCCGCTTCTGATCCAGCTGCTGATCATCTTCTATTTCCTGCCGATGGTGGGTATCGACGTGCCCCCCCTGGGCGCAGCCGTCATTGCGCTGACCATGAACACCGCCGCTTTCCAGGCCGAGATCTACCGTGGCGGGCTGACGGCCATCCCTCGGGGCCAGGTGGAGGCCGCGCGGATGCTGGGCATTTCCACCTTCACCATCCGCAAGAACATTCTGGTACCCCAGATGTTCCGCCTGGTGCTGCCCTCGCTGGTCAATGAAACCATCTCGATCCTAAAAAACTCCTCGCTGATCTCAGTGATCGCGGTGACCGAGCTGTTGCGCACCAGCCAGCAGGTGGTCGCCACCACCTACCGCCCGTTCGAAGTTTATTTCCTGGCGATGCTGATGTTTCTGATCATGACCGTCAGCCTGGCTGCCTTGGGCCGCTATTTCGAACGCCACCTCGGCAAGAGCGAAAGGAAGCTGGCCCATGCAGTTTGAATTCGACCTTGTGCTGAAATACCTGCCACTCTTGCTGCAGGGGGCGATGACCACGCTGTTCATCTGCGGTCTGGCGTCCGTCCTTGCCATGGGACTGGGCCTGCTTGCCGCCCTTGGGCTCCTGTCCCGCTGGGCCGTGCTGCGCGCTGCCTGCCGGATCTATGTGGAGGTGATGCGCGGCACGCCGATCCTGATTCTTCTGTTCCTGATGTACTACGGCGGGCCGTCCATCGGCCTCACGTTCTCGGCCGAGGTGGTCGGCGTAGGCGGGTTGGGAATTTACGCGGGTGGATACTTCGCCGAGATCTTCCGCTCCGGCTTCCAGTCGATTCCGCACGGGCAGATCGAAGCGGCCCGGATGCTGGGCATCGGCCGCGCCATGGTCATTCTGCGCATCCGCATTCCGCAAATGCTGATGCTGATCGTGCCGCCGCTGACCAACCAGCTGGTGCTGCTGGTGAAGGAATCGGCCGTGCTGTCGATCATCACCGTGGCCGAACTGACCAAGAACACCACCCAAATGGTCAACGAGACCTTTGCCACCATGGAACCCTATCTGACCGCCGCCGCGATCTACTGGATCCTGATCGAAGGCATTGCCGCCGCCGGCGCCTGGGTTGAAAAGAAGGTGAAACACTGATGTTTGAACAACCTGTTACAGCCACTCCCGCGGTTTCCGTCAAGGGGCTGCACAAGCGGTTTGGCCAGCTGGAGGTGCTGAAGGGCATCGACCTGGAGGTCAGCTCGTCGGAAGTGATCTGCATCATAGGCCCCTCTGGATCGGGCAAGAGCACGCTTCTGCGCTCTATGGCCTTCCTTGAGGTCTATGACGAAGGCGAAGTGCTGATCGAGGGCCGGCTTCTGGGCTACAAGGACGGCCCGGAAGGGCGAAAACCTGCTTCTCCAAAAGAAACCGACGCGGTGCGCGATTGCGTCGGGATGGTGTTCCAGCAGTTCAATCTCTGGCCGCATATGACGGCGCTTGGCAATGTTTCCGAAGCACTGCGCGTGGTCCAGAAGATGAGCAAGGCCGAGGCCGAAAAGATCGCGCTGGAGAACCTCGCCAAGGTCGGCATGGAGGCCAAGGCGCAGAACTACCCCAGCCAACTGTCCGGCGGCCAGCAGCAGCGCGTCGCCATTGCCCGCGCCACCGCCAAGGCGCCGCGCATCATGTTCTTTGACGAACCGACCTCGGCCCTGGACCCGGAACTGGTTGGCGAGGTTCTGACCGTGATGCAGCAGCTCGCCAAGGACGGCATGACCATGGTGATCGTGACGCATGAGATGGGCTTCGCTGCCCGTGTCGCCGACCGGGTGGTGTTCATGGACCAGGGTGTGGTGGTCGAGCACGGCCCCCCGGCGGAACTGTTCGAGAACCCGCAGAGCGCACGCCTGAAGCAGTTTCTGGAAACCTGGAACGAACGCTCCGGCGGCTGACGCCCGCCGGTCTGACCAAAACATGCCCCGGAAGAGGGCGGATAACTATCGGAGTTGAAATGAGCACTAAAGAGATGTCCTTCCAGCCGGTTTCGGCGATGGAAGTGCCGCGGTTTGCGTCCATCCCCACGTTTATGCGGCTGCCGCATGTGGAACTGAGCAACGAGGCAATTTCGCAAGTGGACATTGGCCTTGTCGGCGTGCCCTGGGACGGTGGCACCACCAACCGCCCAGGCGCGCGCCACGGCCCGCGCCAGCTGCGCGACTATTCCACTATGATCCGCGCCATGCACCCGGTATCCAAGATAAAGCCTTTCGAAGCCGCGAACTGCGCCGATCTGGGCGACTGTCCAGTGAACCCGGCCGACACCATGGACACGCTCCAGCGGGTGACGGATTACTTTCACCAGGTGAAGGCCAAGGGCGTGGTGCCGCTGACGGCGGGCGGCGATCACATGATCTCGCTTCCCGTGCTGCGCGGGCTGGCCTCAGTCGGGCCGGTGGGGATGATCCATTTCGACGCCCACACGGATCTGTTCGACGAGTATTTCAACGGCTGCAAATACACCCACGGCACCCCCTTCCGCCGCGCCATCGAGGAAGGCCTGCTGGACCCCAAGCGGATGATCCAGATCGGCATCCGCGGCACCCGCGGCGGCGATGACGTGGAATGGGGCATCGAGCAGGGCATCCGTATCGTCACCATCGAGGAGTTCCACGACGTCGGCCTGGATCACATCATGGAAGAGGCACGTGGCATTGTCGGCCAGGAGCCGGCCTACGTGACCTTCGACATCGACTGCATCGATCCCGCCTTTGCACCCGGCACTGGCACACCGGAAATCGGCGGTTTCACCACGTTTGAAGCCCAGAGAATGGTCCGCAAGCTGCAGGGCCTGAACCTGATCGGCGCGGACCTTGTCGAAGTGTCGCCGCCATTTGACCCGGAGGGGGGAACCGCATGGGTTGGCGTGTCAATCATGTTTGAGTTGCTCTGTGTGCTTGCAGGCCAGGCGGCTCAAGGGAAATGACAAATGGCGAGCCGGTGCCGTTGACTGCGGGAGATTGCTGAATGCAATGGCACTGGCTTGTAGTTGTCGCAAACATGGGATGAAGGAATCGGCGCCGTCTCCCGGGGCGAGAGTTCGCCTAGCTGGCGCCGTCAGCCCGACCAGAAAAACCATCTTTGGATAGGTAATTTTAACGCGGGCATGCAGATTCAACCTGCCCAATTTCGGTGAGGACATGCAAAGGAAGAAGTGCTTTATGATCGCTATGTAATATGTGCAGACCGGGCCTACCTGATAACGGTGGCGCTACTTATGAACTCGATGCAAACTCCAAGCTAACCATAGAAGCAGCCGTTACAGCCCCAGTTTTGATCGGGTTGCCATAACATTGGAATGGAACTTGTAACCTTCTTTCATCCCGGAATATTCTTTAATTCCAGAGTGTTTGCCAGCCAGCGGCCACCATTCTGTGTCATTCGGCCAGCTACGCCAAACTGTTCCCCAGCGGTCGACAACATGAGAAATACACGTTTGATCGCCAAGGCTTTTTCCTGCCCGGCTGCCGTTGGGCCAGTACCAGGACAGCTGATGGCACATACGGCCTTGGGCGTCGACTTCCCATTGCCCGGCGCCGAGGCTGTCACTGTTGTCGCCGCACCAAGCACGGGCTTGCTGGTTGGGCGAGTAGTAGATACCGCCATTGCACCCTTCGGCCCAGATATCAGTTTTCCCAGCATAGATACTCGCTACAAGTTGTGGGGGCGCAGGCTTTGCGCTGTGGGGCTTTGGGTCCGCAAGAACAAGAGATGGAATGGTGCCCAAAAGTACGGCGGCCATCAGTTTTACAGCAGTCTTCATGTGAACCCCACTAAGCGCACGAGCCCAATCTTGGATATTCATTCGGGCGAAACTTCCTTGGGATTAAGGTGATAGAGCGCTTCCAGAGAGAAACAACAACCTTTTTGTAGAATCTGAAGCAAACCTCGCGCGACCAGCCGGATTTCTCATTTAATTCTTGCAAGTGGCCGCCATTGTTTCTGTATTGTCAACAAATCTTGACGGTGCGACGCCGGCCTCCTGTAAGAACTGGTGTTACCAGTCTCCAAGTTTTTACGACCGATTTCCGCGCAAACGTTTGTTATGCTGCTGGTGTCAACAGTGCCTCACAAATCTATGGAATTGTCGCTTGAATTTAGTGTTCAAAGCGGAATTTCGGTTAAAATTCGAGGAAATTTTGACAAGCTCTGCCTCAATGGGGACATTGTAGGCCATGTAGCCTGATCTGCTTGTCATGCGTGGAACTTTGTGGGGACGGGCACCGCGCAATCTAGACAGCAGTGTTGGCCTGCAAAGGGGTCGGGGGACCGTGGCTGACAGTAGTGTTGATTTTTGCTTTGCGGGTTTGTGCCTCGCAGCTTTCGAAGAGCAGTACGGCTGCGTTCGGAGGGGGGGCGTTTGACGCGGTTTTCCTTTCACCAGGACAGGCTTGAAACCGTTTCGTCATCCGGCAGGGTCTTTGCCGATCCCAAAAGGATCCGCGTTCGCCGGGTAAGGGCTGTTCTTGTTGCCTTGGTAACGGCTGTCATTTGCTGGGCTGTGCTGTTTCTTGACGGCTCTTTCTCTTTGCAGTCTGCACTGCGGGAGCTGAATCCATTCTACGATCAAAAGCATGGTCATGCTTCTTTTAATGTGGAGGGTTCCAGTTATCATGACCAAGTTCATTTGGCTTCGGCTTTATCGGTGCCGAAATCAGAAATCCTCTGTGAAGATAGGCGCAGGCAGCCCCTGTTTTCGGCTATGGCGAACACAGCAGTTCCCAAGGTTTTTGGCCATGTGCCTGTGTCATCTGAAGAAGCATTCTTGTCGCTGGATGATAGTTGCGGCCAGATTAGCGTGATCGTGCCTGAATGGATCAGCATCGTCGAGAAAGGAGGCCGACCTGCAGTCTCCGTTATCAGCAAGGATACCCGGATTGCTGTTGAAGAGTACATCGCCAGGACGGCTTTGCGTCCGCAGCTTCTGCCGGTCATTTTGCTCGGTGAGGCAAGGCAGAAAGAGGTCTTTCTCGATAGCCTCGCAGATGCAGAGCGAGTGGCGGCGCTGACCGAAGAGATGGCCGCCGAAGTGACGGCATTGAATGCCCAAGGTGCATGCCTGGACTTCACCGGATTGAAGCCAGACGCATTCCGTCGCCTCAAGCCGCTGATGTCGAGCTTTTCAAAAGCGTTCCGTTCCCGAGGGCTGAAAGCCTGTACTATCCTTGCGGGCCAGCAGCCCCACTGGAAGGAAGAGGATCTGAGTGATCTGTTTGACCAGATTATCCTGAAGCTCTTTCAGCAGCCTTGGGTGGAGTCCGTGCCAGGCCCGCTTGCACCTTTCAACTGGACAGCAGACTTGTCCGCTGAGGCAGTCCAGGCTGTCGGAGCAGACAAGCTGGTTGTTGCGCTCGGCAATTTCTCCGTTGAGTGGACCTCTGGTGTATCAAAGCCTGAGGTCCTTTCTTACTCGGAGGCTATGCAGAGAATAAGCTCCTCCGGAGGAAAATTGAGATTCAGCGCCAAAGCCCACAATAGCTTTAGCCGCTACCGTGACGCCCAAGGGCGTCAGCGCAAGATCTGGATGCTGGATGCCGCGTCAGCTCACAACCAACTTGTCCGCCTAAAGGAACTTGGCATTGCCAACGTTGCCGTGTGGTCTCTTGGGCAAGAGGATCCCGGGATCTGGAAAGTCCTGCAGCATCAAGATGCTTCCAAAGAAGTTCTAGGGGCAGAACTTCGTGTCGTAGAGCTCAACAACTTTGTAGATTACAAGGGGCAGGGCGCGTTTATCCGCATAGACCAGCGCGCATCTGCAGGAGCCCGTCAACTTTTTTTCGAGGCGGGGACGGGCTTGGTCAGCAACCAGACCTATAGCCTTTTGCCCAAACCATACTCGATAGAGCTGTACGGCAAACCGGACAGGCGCAAGGTTGTTCTGACCTTTGATGACGGTCCGCATGAGAAATACACCAAGGAAATCCTGGATATTCTGCAGGAAGAGAATGTTCCGGGGTCTTTCTTTGTTGTCGGCACCAGTGTCATGAACTCTCCCGACCTGGTTGGCCGGATGGTTGACGAAGGGCACGAGGTTGGTGCGCACAGCTTCTCTCACCCCAGAATGGACCAGATATCCAATACACGTGTTGATCTGGAATTTTCACTTCTAGACAAGATCATGGCTGGGACCGCCGGCCGGAAGACTATGCTTTACCGCGAACCCTTCCAGCGCAGCGGCGGCCCGATCAGTGCAGAGCGGGTGGCCTCGCTGGAGGCGGCAGAAGCCCGGGGGTTCGCCATTGCCGGTATGGAAATTGTTCCCAAGGACTGGGAAGGTTGGGACAGTGGGAAAATCGCAAGTTATGTAATTGATCAGGTGGAAGAGGGGAGCGGCAATGTCATTCTCTTGCATGACGGCGGCCAGAACCGAGCAGCCACGGTAGACGCAGTCCGACCGATTATCCGTTCGTTGCGGGCAAAAGGTTATGAGTTCACGACACTCGCGGACCTTCTTGGCACAAGCCGGGCTGCGTTGATGCCGGTTGCCGAGGGTGGATCTCCGGTCTTTGACAGGGTTTCCTTTTCCATTGTCTGGATGGCGCAACAAGCTGTCGTCGTTGTTTTCTGGACTGTGCTCGCAATTGGTTTAGTCCGGTCAGCCGGCATTCTGATCCTGGCGCTTCTGAACCGCCGTGAAAGATTTACCCCCCTGCAAAGGCAGCCGAAGGTTGCGGTGATTATCCCTGCCCACAACGAGGCAAAGGTGATCTCCCAGAGCATCGAAAGCGTGCGCGCCAGCGGCTACAAGAACATAGAAGTCGTCGTGGTGGACGACGGCTCCACTGATGACACATTGATTGAGGTTCTCAAGTTTGGCCACAAGAGCGAAGTCCGCCTCATCTCACAGCCAAACCAAGGGAAGTGGAGTGCGCTTAACAGGGCCATTTTGAGCACCGATGCCGAGTTTGTCGTCTGCATTGATGCGGATACGCAAATTTGCAGAAACGCAATTACACACCTTGTCAGGCACTTTGCGGACCCGAATACCGGAGCAGTGGCAGGTAAAATCATCGCAGGCAACCGCGTAAACCTGCTGACCCGGCTTCAGGCCTTTGAGTATGCAACGTCCCAGAACGTCGAAAGGAAAGCTTTTGATTTGATCAACGGCATTTTGGTGGTTCCGGGAGCCATCGGGGCGTGGCGGGTTGAGGCTTTGAAGAAAGCGGGGTTGTTCAGCGAAGAAACTCTGACCGAAGATACTGACCTGACGATCCAAGTGAACCGGGCAGGGTATAATATAGTCTTTGAGCCAAAGGCTAAGGCGTACACCGAAGTGCCGGAAAAAGTGGGACAGCTTCTGAAACAGAGGCTCCGCTGGTCCTTTGGAATGTTCCAAAGCGCCTGGAAGCATAAACGGGCGATCATTGAGAGGCGTTCGGTTGGACTGGTATCAATTTCCGACATGTTTGTGTTTGGCTATGTTTTCCCGCTGTTGGCCCCTATCGCAGATCTGTTTGTGATATTGATGCTGTACAAGCTGATAGCCGGCGGCTGGGCCGGCGAAGTTGGAAGTTCCCAGCACTCGCAGTCGGCGCAGTACCTGTGGGCCTACCTTGCACTCCCAGCATTGGAGCTATTGATTGCTGCTGTTGCAATTACGTCCGATGAAGATGAAAGCAAATGGTCCTTGCTGCTGTTCCCGCTTCAGCGCCTCGTCTACCGCCCGCTCATGTATTTTTCGGTGATACGCTCGGTCTTGCGTGCCGTAACTGGACGTTTGGCCAGCTGGGGAAGCGTAAAGCGCCAGGGACGAGACTACGGTTTGGTGGTCGGTAACACATGAGACGCAGAGTATTTCTGAAATCGGCTGCGGCTGGGTTGGCTCTGTTCCCACGGATTGGATCAGCTTCCGGGTTGCGGAAGCTGCCTGTGCAAACTTTTCCCGTAGTGACAGATATCAATGAAGACGTCTCAATCCCGCATCTCATCGCGGTGATTGATGCCTTTGTTGACCGGAACATTCCGCTGTCCTGCGTTGTGAACCCCTTTGATAAACACGGCCGCGCGCATACTGCAAGAAGCAAGCTGGCGCAGGTTCTGAACGGATATCTGATTGGCAACAGCGGTTTGGATGTTGTGCCTTACGTTCCGGATTTGCAGTCGCTGTCCGAGTATTTTCAAGCCCGGGCCGCTCATGACGCAGTCTCTGCCATGCAAGGAATGCTGCGCTCGGGTAAGGCCGCTCGAAAATCTGCAAGCGTTTTGCAGGCAATCGCGTGTACGGATCTGGAAAAACCGGCTGCTCCGCGCGGGGTGCGTTCCGCAGGCATTCTCAATCTCCTGTCGGTTCCAGCACAGTCAGCACCGGTCCGGTCCGAAACCTGGGACAATGGTGTGGTGAGGCTGTATGGCGGCACCTTGCTATCCTTGAAAGACCTTGAAGGGAAAGTGCAAGCCGCCGGACCTTCTGCCAGCCAGAACATTGTCTACTTCTCGGCCAAGGACTTCTCTGCAATAGGCTTGAAACAGCTGAAGGCAGCCGCGGTTCGGTTTGCCAGCGGGCTGTCGCAACAGGAGCTGGATGGAGATGTGTCCCTGTTGCCGGTAACGGACATTCAACTGCGCGACACCTACGGGTTCAAGCGGATGGTGTGCCTGCATATACTGCACCCGCAGGAGTATGATCGAGATCAATTATCCGGGTATTCAGCATTTACAAAGTTTCTCCAGACAGCCGGAATCCCCCATTCTAGCGGAGGCCAGTTTTCAAGTAAGGTCGGCAGCGGCTTTTGGGTTCCAACCGAATTTCCGCGAGGGAACGCTGGTGCCAGTTCCGGACCATCCAGCATGTACCCTGTAGAAATTGAAAACCGGAGTGAGGCCAAAGTCCGCACGGTCAGGCCGTTGGGGCCTGGTATCGGAGTTACCTTTTTAGCAGAAACGGGCGGAACCCAAGGGTTAGAGGGTGCGGGTTTCCTGCAATTCCCGCAACGGGTCGTCAGCAACAGCGGCGCAGCGGAAGCATTTCGGTCTGCAACGGCGGGAACCGGGGATGTGGTGGTCTTAATACAGCCAGAGGCGATTGCATTTCCGCCGGAACGCAAGGCATTGGAAAGCCTTTTGAAGGACATGCTCAGGGACCAGGGGACGAAGTTTCTCCTTCTTGAAGAGTTCGTCCGAGCCGTTGCCCCGGCTGGACCATTGCCGGCCCGCCTGAGGAAGACGGCTGCCGCCATGCCGGAGTTGATAAAGACACGCCAGAACCTCTCGAACGCTGGGCGGCAAGAGCTTTTGGAAGATGCCCGTGTGGCTTGGCAGTATTTCGAAAAATTCACTAACCCAAGGACCGGGTTGTGCCCAGCGACAGTGGACTTTACGCCGGGAGGGAGGCACCACGAGGCCGTCACTATGTGGGACGTAGGGAGCCACATCAATGGCTTAGTGGCCGCTTTGCAGATTGGCTTGATCAGCCAAGCGAACTTTGACACCGCTATCCGAAAGATTCTGCCCAATATCACGGGCAGGACGTCCAAGGGCCGTCACTTGCCGCAGGGATGGATACGGACCGACCGCCGCAAATGGGGCAACAGGGACTTCGACGGATCCGACGCAGGCCGGCTGCTTGCTGCCTTGGACAACCTGCGCCGATACAGCAAATTTGGTGAACAACTGGCTGAGCTTGTCTCCTCCTGGGACCTTCAGAAAGTGATCATTGAGGGCGAAATTCACTCGGTCACGAATGGAGAATTAGAGACTTCATATGTGTCACATAGCGCCCACTACTCGGCATTGGCGTTCCGACGGTGGGGGGTGCCTGCAAAGTCCCCATATGAGGTCTTTGCAAACCGGTCGGCAGCCGATGGGCAAATGGCACTGCTCGAAGCTGCGGCGAGAATTGGGCCGTTCGGCGCAGAACCCCTATTGCTTGAGGCTATGGAAATGGGGATGTCGAAGGAAAGCGCCTATCTGGCTGATGTACTGTTTGCCGCTCAACTGGAGGACTTCCGCGAAACCGGCCGGCTCATCTGCGTCTCGGAAGGGCCAATCGACAAGTCTCCCTGGTTCCTCTATCAGGGACTGCAACTGGACGCACAGGAGCGCACATGGGCCTTCGACACGGTTGGGCAGGAGCCTGAGTACAGAGCGCCGGAGTTTCGCGAGGAAAACCTGGTTATCAGCAGTAAGGCTGCCTTTCTATGGTCGGCCTACCAACCGCATGAATACTCTGAGAAACTTTTTGGGTTTACCAGAAGCGTAGCAAAAACAAGAAACGGGTTTGCTTCGAGCATCTATCTGAAGACCGGTCGGCCAACCGAGGCCTACACAGACTTGAATACCAATGGCGTTATTCTTCAGGCTATTGCCCATCGTCTTGCCAGCTCAGACTGACAGGTTAGAGTCGGCAAGACATGGATTTACAGAAAAGCTTAACTGCAGCTTGGTGTTAAAAGGTTGCACACCCGCTGGCTGCAATTTCCCCTGGTGAAACCGGGTAGCCAGGGCCAGGGTTCAGAATAACCGGCTGAATTCCGGTGATACGGTTCATACAGCGGTTGACCCAGCTTTCGTCAATCCCTCGGCCGCCAACGTAGATATCCAGCCAGTTATGCCCCTGGTAGCCGCTGTGGCATGGGCCCGCTTGCGGTTTCGGTCCATCGCCGCACAGATCCTCGACTATTGCGTACCTTTGCAGATTTTTGACGTAGAACTTTGTGCCTGCAGGGTAGTCCATGTAGCTGCGGCCGTTTCGTTTCACATGCCCGACTGCAAGAGTGACCGGGTCCTCGTAGGTTCCTGTTCCACCAGCCTGCCGGTGGATCACTGGCCGGGCAATCTGTGCCGAGCCGCGGGGAGTGTTGTCCCAGTAGCTGTAGCCGGTTAAGAATACGTTCATGATTTGTTCTTTTTGGGATGCAGAACTTCCGCCAATCTCCCCAGGCACACCTTCGTCAACTAGGAGACGGGTGCTGTGCATGCCTTTGAGCCGGTCGCTTGCCTTTTCACTCACACTGCAAGCGGCTGTTGAAAGCAACGTTCCGGTTAAGAACACAAATTTGGAAATTTTGTAAGTCATACCGCCATCCTGTTTAACTGAGAACTCAGGAAGCCGCAGAGCACTTTGATATCGCGGCTGCCAGCAGTCGCAATATGCATGACGGAGGATAATAACGTGTTAAAATAAAAGGGAGAATTTTAACTCTCTCAAGCCTTGGAGGACAGGTGAGTTGCCGAAAGGCATGTTTCTTTTCTTGAAGAAGGCGCTGCAGGGTATCCGCCACGCCAGCCGTCAGCCAAACCCGTGTGTTCGATGGCACTGGGATCACGGCATCAACCCCTCTACCAAGGCCAAGACAGCCGACGGTTCGGTGCTGCCCTCCACCAATATCCGCCGCTCATCTGACAGCGTGATATCCACGCGTTGCGCCGAGACTGGCTCAGTCAACGTTGGGGCGGAAAAACAGCAGCTTCTTATGTTACTAGTTCCTCGGCACAACAGTGACAGACGGTTGTATTGTCTGACATCCGCACCTGTGGGCCTGATTGTGGGATTTGCACGACGGAAAGCCGGAACCGGCAAACCGACGGCCGGTCGGGTCGTCAAGGACATCCGCCGTAAGACGCGCAAGCACCATTCGGCGGAGGAGAGTGAGCGATCGAACGCCATGTGTTCGAGAGAGGTTGCGAACCCGCATCGTGCTGGAGGGTTTGCGTGGCGCTGGCTTTGCAGCCATTCCCCGGACTTGGCGGCCAGCGGCGCAGTGCGGGCCTGCCGGGCCGGCAGGCGCTGGCCGGGTCCTATCCCGCGGAGCTAACCCTCGATGCGGCGCAGGCTCTCGCCAGCAAAGCGCGCCGATGCAACGGACCCACCCAAGTTGCGCGGTGCGGCAGTGTGAATGCCAATCAAGCCTTCAACTGGCAGAAAGCACCGCGCTTTGCGTCTGCACTGGACGGTTACGTTTCAACCTCAGCTAACGCGCCGCAAGAAACCGTTCTGTGCGACGGTGATCAGCAGACGCTCGTGAATCTGGCTGTTGATCTCGAAGTTCCCGGCTTCCTTCAGATAGGACTGGATGGCGGTATAGGGGTTGTTTCCTTTGCCCCAGGGGCGGTCCGGATAGGTGTCCTCCTCCATCTCCTCGATCAGGGTGTCAAAAACCACGCAGTAGCTGCCCACGGAGGTGAGCGGAGCATAGGCGCGCAGTTCTTGCAGAACGTGGTCATGGGTGTGGTTGCTGTCCAGGCAGACCAGGATTTTTTTGTAGTCCGCGGCAAAGTCGTAGACCCGCTTGATGATGTCCGTATCCACGGAGGAGCCTTGGATCATTTCAATGCGGGAGCGCATGGGGTGAGCGTCGATGGCAGCGAGGTTGTGGTCGCGGATGTCGATGTCGATGCCCAGGACCTTGCGTTTGGAGACATTGGGATCAAAGCTTTCCCCTGTTTCTATGGCATCCACCATATCCAGCATGGCCAGTATGGAGGCGGAGAGGACGAGGGAGCCGCCATGGGCGATGCCAGTTTCGATGATCAGATCCGGCTTCACCTCGTAGATCAGCTCCTGCATGGCAACAATGTCCTGCGGGTACTGGATAATCGGGCGGTCCATCCAATGGAAGTTGTAGGAATACTTTGCCTTGGCGGAGCTGCGCAGAAAGTTCAGTGATACCTTCTGAAGTTCCACGTCTGCCTGCATGTCCCGGGTCCGGTCTGCAATTTCGGTTTTGAAGTAGCTCATTGCGTCACTCTTTTGCTCATATGGGGAAAATTACGATTGAAGCAGGGGTTCGGGGCGTTGCCCGATCACGCAGGGGGGGTCGTCCGGATTGTCGGGACGGGCGCCAAAGATCAGGAGGTCGCGGCGGCCGTATTGATCGGCGATGGATTCTGCGATCATCCGAACCGAGGTGCCGGAACCGCTGCAGATGTTTGTTATGCCGGTCCGGCAAGAGAGGGCATCCTGCACCAGCAGCGCGGCGGCGTCATCGACATCCATGAAGTCGCGGATCTGGCTGCCGGAGCTGAGCTCAAGCGGCCTTCCTTCTGCGAGGTTGGCATGCAGGGAGGCAATCAACCGCCGGGGGTCTTCGCCTGCGCCGTAGAGGTAGAACAGGCGCGCCCATAGAAAGGACACCCCCGCCAGCGGCAGGGTTGCCTGCAAAGCCATTGCGCAAGCAGCCTTGGCCGCGGCATAGGGGGATTGCGGGTCCAGGCGGGTGCCGGGTGCGGCAAGGCCGCTGCTCAGGTCGTATTCCAAGCAGCTGCCGATGCCGACGAAACGGGGAACTCCGGCCTGCTGGACACCCTCTGCCAGGGCCATCGTTCCGGCGACGCACTGCAGGTTCCTTGGTGAAGTCTGGTATTTTCCGGGCTCGGCATACCAAGCCATATGCAGCACTAGGTCATAGCCTCTGGCGGTATCGGCCCACCAGCTGGCTGGCAAGGAAAACAGATCCTGAACCTCGATGATGCTGTCCTGTTCACTCCGTTCGCCGATGCGGTCCGCGGTGCCCTGGCGCACCACGTGGCACAGCACATGGCCGCCCTTGTGCAGCTGCCGGGTTACGGCCCGGCCGACAAATCCTGTGGACCCTGTAAGGAGGATGCGTGTCATGTCAGGCTGCGCCTTGTTCTCATACGAATTTCTGCTGCAGCTGAGCTTCGGTGATATGCGCCAGTGCTGTTGCCCGGGCACGTTTCCGGAGAGCGTCATCCTGGCTGCCGAAGTCGAGGACCACGTCGCCTGAGCCGATGTCGTCTGCATGTTCCGCATGGTGGACAGGCAGGTCGGTGACGGAATTGAGCTGCTGCAGGGATTCTTCGGGGCAATTGCCAATGACCGCAACGCCGGTTGCCTGCAGCGTTTCCGGCAATTTGACACAGGCAAAGTAAAGCGCGGCGGTGGTCCGGATTTGCTCCATCGGGGCCGGTAACTGACTTCCTAGGCCCAGACCCCTTAATCGTGCCGCGAGTGCATAGTTCTCCAGCGGGTCACCCCCCAGCTGCAGCCGCAGCTTCAGTGCAGTATACATACGCTCGATTGGATGGGTCTGGACAAACCGGGCCACCATATCCGGTTTTGTGAGGCCGCCATGGGAAATGGCAAGACCGTGCAGATACTCAAGGCCGCCGCGGTAGGTGTCCCAGGCATTCATGACTTCGCGAAAACCCAGCTGCATGCGTGCGTCGCCTTCGAAATGGCGGCTGATGGAGCAATAGAACGGTTCTTGCGCATAGATCAGGTCACCTGCCCCCAGATATTCGGCCGGCGTGGTGAAGGCCCAGAATGCAATGTCGGTGGGGATAGGGTGCAAGGACTTAAAAACGTCCCGCCGCAGGATGCAGATTTCGGAGTAGATTTTGAATTCAGCAATATGCTCCAACAGTTGTGCATAGTTACCCTGCGCAATGGTGACGTCCCGGGGCTGGCTGTAGAACTGCTTGATCACTCTATTGGCGACCAGATCCTTGATTTGCCAAGGCGCATAAAGGCCGCAGGCGTTTGGGTTGGCATCCAGCATCTCAATGGACTTTAGCACGCCTTCAGGCCGCAGCCGGTCGTCATCTGCCAGATAGACGACGTAAGTCCCTTTGGCCGCGCGCAGGGCAGCGTTGATGTTGGATACCGCCCCAAGGTTTGTTTCCTGCCGCAGGATCGTCAGGGGCAGACGGTCTTGCACAGCCTCTAGCAGCTCCAGCGTGTTGTCGGTGGAGGCGTTGTCGGAGATGATGACTTCTGTTTCGAAGGGCAGCTGCTTCAGTATGTCTTCCAGATGCACAAGCACCGTTCCCAGATACCTGGATCGGTTGTAGGTCGGAATGCAGATGCTGAGCTTGGGTTCTGACATGAGGGGTGATCCTGTTTGAATGTGAGGTGCGGCCTAGGCGGAGAGCGCGTGTGTGAACGCCGGCAGTTCCAGGCGGAGGGGTTCCGGCATGACGGTCCAGAACGCGGTGCCGTGATCCCTGGCCAGCCAGGCGAGATCCTCGGCGATCTCATCCTTGATGTTCCATGGCAGAATCAGAAGATGTTGCGGGGGCGTTTCGCGCAGCGCTTCAACGGGGCGGACCGGAATGTGGCAGCCAGGCAGGTACCGGCCTTGCTTGAATGGCGCGGCATCGCAGACAAACGGTAACAGGCGCGGGCTGATGCGGGCATAGTTCAGCAAAGTGGTGCCTTTAGCCGCTGCGCCATAGGCGGCAACGGTTTCGCCGCGGGATTTGCAGCCGGTCAGAAACGACAGCAGGCTGTTTGCGGCGTGGTCTGCCTGGGATTGCAGGGTCTGGTAGAACTCCGGCGTCTTGATACCGGCCAGCGCCTCCTGCTCCAGAACTTCGCTGACGGCAGTCATCCGGGTGTGCGACGCTTCTGCCCGGCATCCCCAGACCCGGAGGCTGCCGCCATGGGTCGGCAAGGTCTCCACGTCAAAGATGCGCAGGCCCGCCGCGGTAAAGATCTTGTCTACTGCCGTCAGCGAGAGATAGGAGAAATGCTCGTGGTAGACGGTGTCGAATTGGCCGTGGCTGACAAGCTCCAGAAGATGCGGAAACTCCAGCGAAACCACGCCCTCTGCGGCGAGCAGCTGATACAGCCCGCGGCTGAAATCATTGATATCGGGCACATGGGCATAGACGTTGTTGCCGGCGATGAGATCGGCGCCGCCATCGCCCCGGCCCTGCGCCGCCCTTTCCTGGCGCAGCGCCCGGGCGGTGGCTTCGGAGAAGAATTCCAGGCGGCTGTCCACGCCCAGGGCCCGGGCGGCTTCGGCAGTGCTGGCGGTCGGCTCGAAGCCGAGGCAGGGGATGCCCGCCGCCACGAAGTTCTTCAGCAGGTAGCCGTCGTTGGAGGCCACTTCGACCACGAAGCTGTCCGCATCCAGGCCAAAGCGCCCGATTGCGGCCTCCGCATAGCGTGCAGCATGGGCGCACCAGCTGCTGGAGGTGGAGGAGAAATAGACGTAGTTGGCGTCAAACAGGTCATCGGCGCGGCAGAAATCCTCGGTCTGCACCAGGGTGCAGGAGGGGCAGAAGAACAGCCGCAGCGGAAAGTGAACCTCCGGTTGCAGGCGCTGGCCGGCTTCCAGATAGGCATTGGAGGGCGGCGCATGCGCCAGGTCCAGGATGTTGTGCGAAAGCGGCGTTGAACAATGTCGGCACTGCATCACGAGGCCTCCTTTATGTCAGAGAGATACGGCAGGGCCGCATCGCGTTCGGAAAGCACCGTCACCGGCAGCTTCCACTGGATTGCAATCTGCGGGTCCCGGTAGGACAGACCGGCCTGATGGGCGGGGCTGAAGGGCTGCGAATGGCTGTAATGCAGGGTCACGTCATCGCTGAGGGTCTGAAACCCATGGGCGATGCCGGCCGGGATATAGAGCGTGTCCGCCCGGGCCCCGTCCAGGACGATGCCGGTCCACTGCAGGTAGGCGGGGGATTCCGGCCGGAGATCGACCAGCACGTCGTAAATGCGGCCAGTGATGCAGGTCAGCAGCTTGATTTCGGCGAAAGGCGGCGTCTGGTAATGCATGCCGCGGATGGTGCCCCTGGCGGCGGTCCGCGACAGGTTGCTTTGCACCCAAGTGCTGTTCAGCCCGGCCTGTTCCAGCATTTCCGCGCAGGACAGGCGGCAGAAACTGCCGCGCGTGTCTTCGTGCAGCTGCGGCCGGCAGTGGAACACGCCCGGCAGGGACAGGGCGGACAGGAGCGGGGCGGACATGGATCAGCCCCAGGTCTTCCAAGGCGCGCTGCCGCTGCTCCACAGGCTTTCCAGCTGATTCTTGTCCCTGAGCGTATCCATCGCGCTCCAGAAGCCGCGGTGCTGGTAGACCGACAGCTGCCCGTCCTTCGCCAGCCGCTGCAGGGGTTCCTTTTCCCAGACCGTCTCCGGTCCCTCGATATGATCCAGAACCGAGGGTTCGCAGACAAAGAAGCCGCCGCTCACCCAGCTGTTGTCGCCTGCCGGTTTCTCCACAAAACCGCTGGCGGCGCTGCCGTCCATCTCGATGCTGCCGTAGCGGCCGGTGGGCTGCACCGCGGTGACCGTCGCCTGGCGGCCTTCGGCAAAGTGGAAGCCGATTAGGCTGGTCAGATCGACATCGGAGACCCCGTCGCCGTAAGTCAGGCAGAAGGTCTCGTTCAGATGCGGCCGGGCATAGGCCAGGCGGCCGCCGGTCTGGGTCAGCTCGCCGGTGCTCAGCATGGTGATGCGCCAGGGCTCTGCGGAATGGTTCAGGATATTGAAGTCGCCGGTTCCCAGATCGACGCTCACGTCTGCATTATACAGCAGGTAGTTGGTGAAGTACTCCTTGATCATATGGCCTTTGTAGCCGCAGAGGATGACGAAATCCGTCAGCCCGTGGGCACTGTAGGACTTCATGATATGCCACAGGATGGGCTTGCCGCCGATCTCCAGCATCGGCTTTGGCCGCAAATGGGATTCTTCGCTGATCCGGGTGCCAAGACCGCCGGCCAGGATGACAACTTTCATGTGCTTGCTCCCATCAATTACAATCTCACTTGAAATTTAGCGATACGCGGGCACGGTTAATTTTCTTTTACCGGAGCAGGTGTTTCAGGTTTGGTAACCATTCTCTATTAGGCCTTCTGGCACCAGCGCCCCTGCTGGAAGCCCTGCCCGAGGTTGATCATGAGCAAAACCCCGCCCTACCCGTGTCCCGTGTGTCAGCCGCAGGCGGAGGGCCGCCGGGCGGTGCAGGCCTGCCGGGGCGGCCAGGTGATCGAGCGGCGGCTCAACGTGCCGGCGCTGCAGAATGTCACCCTGGCCACCCGGGAAGCGGCGCAAACGGCCCGGCGCGGCACCTTGAAAATGGTCCAGTGTTGCGGCTGCGGCTTTGTCTGGAACGCCGCCTTTGACCCGGAGCTCATGTCTTATGACGGCGGCTACAACAATGATGTCACCGCCTCGAGCTTCTATCAGGCGCATCTGTGCGCCATGGCGGACCGGATCCTGGCCTCGGTGCCGCCGGGGGAGGATATCCACTATGTGGAGATCGGCTGCGGCGAGGGGGATTTCCTGCGCCTGCTGCATGAGCGCGGCCAGGGGCGGGTGGTCTCGGCGGTTGGCTTCGACCCTTCTTTCACGGCGCCGGAGCAGCTGCCGGATGGGGTTGTCGTCCACCCCTGCTATTTCACCCCGGCGGAGACCGCGAAGATTCCGCCGCAGACCAATGTCGTCTGCTCCCGCCATACCATCGAGCATGTCAGCGATGTGCAGGGCTTTGCCGCGAACCTGGCCGCGGTCATGGCGCCGGGGCGGCAGCTGTTTGTCGAAACGCCCGACGCGGACTGGATCCTGCGCCATAGTGCGTTCCAGGATTTCTTCTACGAGCATTGCGCGCTCTACACCCCGCATTCGATCAGCCTGCTGCTGGCGCAGCACGGCCTGCAATGCGAGGTGGTGCCTGTCTATGACGGCCAGTACATGTGGGTGCAGGCGCAAATATCCGCAGAAGGCCTGCCCGCGGTGCCGCCGCCGACCGCGGACCCGCAGGAACTGGGGCGGGCCTATCAGGCGCATCGCGGCGCATTGCTGGACAGATGGTCGGCCTATCTGGAGCGCCGTAAATGCGCAGGCCCGGTTGCCATCTGGGGCGCTGCCTCCAAGGGGGTGACCTTCTCGCTGATCATGAACGCCCGCGCGCATCAGATGATTTCTGCGGGCATCGATCTCAATCAGGCCAAGCAAGGCTGCTACATGCCCGTCACCGGCATCCCGATTGTGCCGCCAGAGGAGGCCAGGCAGATGGGGGTGGCGACCATCGTGATCATGAACCCGAACTACGAAACGGAGATCCGGGACATGATTGCCGGGATGGGCTGGTCCGTTGAGATCGCGGTGCTGAATGAAACCGCCGGCGGGCTTCAGCTCAAGCATGTTTCCTGACCCAGACAGCAAAGGCACCAACGTGAGCAACAGTGACTTCCGCAGTGCGCCCTCGTTCTGGCAGGGGCGCCGTGTGTTTGTGACCGGACATACCGGTTTCAAGGGCAGCTGGCTGACCGCCTGGCTGCTGCAGATGCAGGCACAGGTGCGCGGCTTTGCGCTGCCGCCCTCGACGACCGGGGTGCCCGCGGGGCGGCAGAGCTTCTTTGAAGAGCTGGGGCTGGCGGCGCAGATCGACCATGTGCCGGGTGACGTGCGCGATCAGACTGCGCTGCGCCAGGCGGTGAAGGCCTTTGATCCGGAGGTTGTCATCCACATGGCGGCGCAGCCGCTGGTGCGCTATTCCTATGCGGCGCCGGTGGAAACCTATGCGACCAATGTCATGGGCACCGTGCATCTGCTGGAAGCCTGCCGCACGGCGGCGCCGTCGCTGCGTTCGGTTGTCGTGGTCTCCAGCGACAAATGCTATGAGAACCGCGAACAGATCTGGGGCTACCGGGAAACCGACGCCATGGGCGGGCATGACCCCTATTCCAACAGCAAGGGCTGCACCGAGCTGGTCACCGCCTCCTACCGCAGCTCCTATTTCCCGCCCGACCGCCTGCAGGAGCATGGTGTGGCGCTTGCGTCGGGACGGGCCGGCAATGTGATCGGCGGCGGCGACTGGAGCCCGGACCGGATTGTTCCGGATGCCATGCGGGCCTTGGCCGGCGGCAGCACCCTGCGCCTGCGCCACCCCGGGGCTCTGCGCCCCTGGCAGCATGTGCTCGACCCGCTGGCGGGCTATCTCCGCTTGGCCGAAATGGGGTTTTCAGCGCCCGAACTTTGCGCCCGGGGCTGGAATTTTGGCCCTGCGGACCAGATGAATCTCTCCGTTGGGGAAATGATCGCCGGTTTCGCGGACACCCTTGGCCCGGAGTTTCAGTGGAGCTGCCAGCCGGACGGCACCCTGCATGAGGCAAATCTCCTCAAGCTGGACTGCAGCGCCGCGCGGCAGCTGCTGGGCTGGCAGCCGCTGCTTGATGCCGGTCAGATGACGGCCTGGACCGCGGAATGGTACAAGGGCCGGACGCCGGAGCAGAGAAACGCGGCCGCCGCACGGCAGATCACGGAGTACCGGAACCGGCTGGCCGAGGCCTGATGTGCCCAGCCTTTCCCCGTCGCAGCGGTTAGGCTCAGGACTTCGGTAGCGGGCAGTGTGCAACGCAGGTTCCCTTGCAGCGTCTCACAGCAATAAATGACGATTGCTGCGAGGGCGATGGCGGATAAGAAGACCTTTGAGCACCGGCCTGCGCCGGCGGTGCGGCTGACGGCTGCAAGGCCTGCTTCTTTACTTTGCTTCGATCTCTTCGTGCGCCTCCGGTCAAATTGCACCGCTGGGAACAGTGATTGTTTTTCACCTTTTTAACAGTTTGCGGCCCGCGAGTTTGCGTTAGCTCAACAAACTCTTACCTTTGATTTTTTGAATGTTTTGATTTTCAAAATCAACCGGCTGTAAAATGACTCAGATCAATGTGACGGGCTTCGGTCCCTCGCATTCTCCCGTCCAGCGAAGTGAAGCTGACCTGGAAAACCGGACACAGACACAGCCGATTCCTGCCTGGCTTGCTCCGCTGAGAAAGTGAGAGCCAAGGAGGACGCATATGTCCGAACAGCCAACCAAAGCCGAAGAGCGGAATACTTTCCTGTTTCTCGCCGTCATCCTGGCGCCGGTTCTGGCGGTGGGGATTGTCGGCGGTTACGGGCTGATCATCTGGATCTCCCAGATCTTCCTGGGCCCGCCCGCCGGTTAAGAGGCCAGGCCGATGCCAGCTCATGCCAGCACAGCCCCTTCCCGGCGCGCCTTCCTGACCGGACGGGTCGCCAGGCCCGAGCCGGAGTTCCGTCCGCCCTGGACCGATGAGGCCCGGGTGCAGGCGCATTGCACCAGCTGCAATGCCTGCGTGGAGGCTTGCCCGGAAGAGATCATCGAATTCGACAGCCGCAACCGCCCGCGGATCAGCTTCCGGGGCGGCGAATGCACTTTCTGTGCAGCTTGCGCCGAGGCCTGCCCGGAACCTGTCTTCGATTTGGAGCAGCCCGCACCCTGGCCGGTAAGTGTGGAAATCGGCAGCAGCTGCCTGTTGTCCGCGGGCATCACCTGCCAGCTGTGCACCGACATCTGCGACCCGCGCGCCCTTCGGATGGATCTGTCGGTCCGTCCGGCAGGCGCCATCCAGGTTGATGCGGAGGCCTGCACCGGCTGCGGTGCCTGCCTTGCAACCTGTCCCAACAATGCCATCGCGATCCGCGATCCCCGCCAGCAAAGGAGCCCCGGGTGACACAAGAGCTTCATATTTCCAGCCTGCTGGTGCGCAGCGACCCGGCCTGCATGGAGGCCGTGCTGGACACCATCAAAGCCATGCCGAACGCCGAAATTTCGCAAACGGATCCCTCGGGCAAAATTGTCGTTTTGTTCGAAGCGGACAGTGATCGTGCCATTGGCGATGCCCTGGCCAAAATCCAGCTTCTCGACGGCGTCGCCAGCGCGGCGCTTGTCTTCCATCAGACCTGCGATGCCCAGGAACTCGCCCTTCAAGAAGGAACCCCCCAATGACCGGAATTACACGCCGTGACGCCATCAAGGCGCAGGCTGCCGCCGCCGCGGCGCTTGCTGCCGGGCTGCCGATCCCCGCGGCAGCGCAGAACCTCGTAACCGACGCCAGCCTGACCGAACTGAAATGGTCCAAGGCGCCCTGCCGCTTCTGCGGCACCGGCTGCTCGATCATGGTCGCCACCAAGGCCGGCCGCGTGGTCGCCACCCATGGCGACACCCAGGCCGAAGTGAACCGCGGCCTGAACTGCGTCAAAGGTTACTTCCTGTCGAAGATCATGTATGGCGCCGACCGCCTGACCACGCCGCTGCTGCGCAAGACCAACGGCGAATATGACAAGAACGGCGAGTTCACCCCGGTCTCCTGGGATGAGGCCTTCGACATCATGGCCGAGAAGTGGAAGAAGACCCTGGCCGAGAAAGGCCCCGAGGGCATCGGCATGTTCGGTTCCGGCCAGTGGACCGTCTGGGAAGGCTATGCCGCTTCCAAGCTGATGAAGGCGGGCTTCCGCTCCAACAACATCGACCCGAACGCGCGCCACTGCATGGCCAGCGCCGTGGGCGGCTTCATGCGCACCTTCGGCATCGACGAGCCGATGGGCTGCTATGACGACTTCGAGAATGCCGACGCCTTTGTGCTGTGGGGCTCGAACATGGCGGAGATGCACCCGATCCTGTGGACCCGTCTCACCGACCGCCGCTTCAGCCATCCGCATGTGAAGGTGGCGGTGCTGTCGACCTTCACCCACCGCAGCTTCGATCTGGCCGACATCCCGGCGGTCTTTACCCCGCACAGCGATCTGGTGATCCTGAACTACATCGCCAACTACATCATCCAGAACGGCGCGGTGAACGAGGACTTCGTTTCCAAGCACGTCAACTTCAAGCGCGGCAACCAGAACATCGGTTATGGCCTGCGGCCCGAGCACCCGCTCGAGCAGATGGCCGAGAACGCCGGAAAGGCCGGCGGCGCCTCGGAGATGACCTTCGAGGAATTTGCCGAGTTCGTTTCCGAATACACGCTTGAAAAGGCGGCGGAGATGTCCGGTGTCCCGGCTGAGACGCTGGAGAAGATCGCCAAGCTTTATGCCGATCCGGAGACCAAGGTCATGTCGCTCTGGACCATGGGCGTGAACCAGCACACCCGCGGTGTCTGGGTCAACAACATGATCTACAACATCCACCTGCTGACCGGTAAGATCTCCACCCCCGGCAACTCGCCGTTCTCGCTGACCGGCCAGCCCTCGGCCTGCGGCACTGCGCGCGAGGTCGGCACCTTCGCTCACCGTCTGCCCGCCGACATGGTGGTCAAGAACCCCGAGCACCGCGCCTATGCCGAAAAGATCTGGAAGCTGCCCGAAGGCACTGTGCCGGACTGGGTCGGCGCCCACGCCGTGAAGCAGAACCGCGACCTGAAGGACGGCAAGATCAACTGCTACTGGGTGCAGGTGAACAACAACATGCAGGCCGCCCCCAACATGATGGAGGAAGGGCTGCCGGGCTACCGCAACCCCGATAACTTCATCGTGGTGTCGGACGCCTATCCGACGGTGACGGCCGAGGCCGCCGACCTGATCCTGCCCGCCGCCATGTGGGTGGAGAAGGAAGGCGCCTACGGCAACGCCGAACGCCGCACCCAGTTCTGGTACCAGCTGGTGAACGCGCCGGGCGAATCCAAGTCCGACCTGTGGCAGCTGGCGGAGTTCTCCAAGCGCTTCACCACCGATGAAGTCTGGCCCGCTGAAATCCTGGACGCCAATCCGGACTACAAGGGCAAAACCCTGTTCGAGGTGCTGTTCGCCAACGGCAAGGTCGACCAGTACGAGCTGTCCGAGAAGGCCAAGGAATACGGCAACCACGAATCCGAGGACTTCGGCTTCTACATCCAGAAGGGCCTGTTCGAGGAATACGCCGAATTCGGCCGCGGCAAGGCCCACGACCTGGCGCCGTTCGAAACTTACCACGAAACACGCGGCCTGCGCTGGCCGGTTGTGGACGGCAAGGAAACCCAGTGGCGCTTCAAGGAAGGTTCCGACCCCTATGTGACCCCGGGGACCGATTTCGAGTTCTACGGCAAGCCCGACGGCAAGGCGGTGATCTTTGCGCTGCCTTACGAGCCGCCGGCGGAAAGCCCGGACGCGGAATACCCGTTATGGCTGACCACCGGCAGGGTGCTGGAGCACTGGCACTCCGGCTCGATGACCCAGCGGGTGCCGGAGCTGTACCAGGCGATCCCGGACGCGCTGTGCTACATGCATCCGGACGATGCCAAGGCCATGGGCTTCCGGCGCGGCACCGAAGTGCGGGTGATCTCGCGGCGCGGTGAAATCCGCACCCGGGTGGAAACCCGCGGCCGCAACAAGCCGCCCAAAGGCCTGGTCTTTGTGCCCTGGTTCGATGCGCGCCGGCTGATCAACAAGGTCACGCTGGATGCCACCGATCCGATCTCGAAACAGACGGACTTCAAGAAATGCGCAGTCCGTATCGAAGCAGTGTGAGGTCCGTCATGAAACATCTCCGTCTCGCCATCCTGGCCGCACCGATCCTGCTGGCCTCGGCCGCTTTCGCCCAGAACCAGGTCGCCACGCTGCGCAACACCGCGCCGCTGGACGAGCAGGGCGAAGCCACCCAGATCCCCGGTGTCGTCAACACCGACATCCGCCAGGTACGCAACTACCCGGATCAGCCACCGCTGATCCCGCACAAGACCGACAACTATCAGGTCGACCTGAACTCCAACAAATGCCTGACCTGCCACAGCCGCACGGCTGTGGAAGTCAGCCAGGCGCCGATGATTTCGGTCACCCACTTCATGAACCGCGAGGGCCAGACCCTCGGCGCGGTCAGCCCGCGGCGCTATTTCTGCAACCAGTGCCACGTGGTGCAGACCAACGCCCGGCCGCTGGTCGAGAATGAGTTCGTCGATGTGGACAAGGTGCTCGACTATGTGCACTCGAAGCAGGGCGGGGCGGACTGATGTGGAGTTTCATCAAACGGGTCTGGTGGATCATCAGGCGCCCCAGCACCTTCTTCTCGCTCGGCTTCCTGACCATGGGCGGCTTTGTGATGGGGATCATCTTCTGGGGCGGCTTCAACACCGCGCTTGAGGTCACCAACACCGAGGCCTTCTGCACCAGCTGCCACGAAATGCGCGACAACGTGTTCGAGGAGCTGAAGCCGACGATCCACTATTCCAACCGCTCCGGCGTTCGGGCCTCCTGCCCGGACTGCCACGTGCCGCACAACTGGACCAACAAGATCGCCCGCAAGATGCAGGCCTCCAAGGAGGTCTGGGGCAAGATCTTCGGCACCATCAACACGCGGGAGAAATTCCTGGAGCACCGGCTGGAGCTGGCACAGCACGAATGGGCGCGGCTTGAAGCCAACGACTCTCTGGAGTGCCGTAACTGCCACTCCGACGAGTCCATGGACATCACCCGCCAGTCCAAACGCGCGGCAGAGGCGCATGAGCGCTTCCTGTTCACCGGCGAGAAGACCTGCATCAACTGCCACAAGGGCATTGCCCACCAGCTGCCAGACATGGCCGAAGCCGAAGGCGAGGATCATGCGGGCCTGCTGGCGCCGGCCCATGGCGAGGGACTGCTGGCCAGCACCCGCAGCTATCTGGGCATAAGCAGCGACTGACGCTGCCAGCCCCGAAAAACACTAGAAAAGGCCGCTGTCCCGATGGGCAGCGGCCTTTTTAGTGTCTGTTTTAGTGTCCGTTTCCTACGCTGGTGGAGCGGCAGGAAACGGTCCTGACCCGGGCTTACAGCGGGATGCTGCCCAGGTGGTCCTCGCCGCGCTCGCGGGCCAGCTGCATTTGCTTCTGCCGCTCACGGAACCGGACCTTGTCTTCTTCCGAGGTCTGATCAATGCACAGGTGGCAGCTGACGCCCTGCTCGAACTCGGGCCGCGCCTTGTCCTCCGGCAGGATGGGGCGGCGGCAGCCATGGCACAGCTCATGCGGGCCTTCGACCAGCCCGTGTCCGACCGACACCCGGTTGTCGAAGACAAAGCATTCGCCTTCCCAGGTGCTGTTCTCGGCCGGCATTTCCTCCAGGTAGCGCAGGATGCCCCCCTTCAGGTGATAGACATCCTCCACCCCCTGGCCCAGCAGGTAGTTGGTGGATTTCTCACAACGGATGCCGCCGGTGCAGAACATTGCAACCCGTTTGTTGTGGAAGCGGTCCTTGTTCTCTTCCCACCAGGCCGGGAAGTCGCGGAAACTCTCGGTCTTGGGGTCGATGGCACCCTCGAAGGTGCCGATCGCCACCTCATAGTCGTTGCGGGTGTCGATCAGGACTACATCGTCCTGCCGGATCAGGTCGTTCCACTCCTCCGGCTCGACGTAATGCCCGACGGAGGCCAGCGGATCCACGTCCGGCTGGCCCATGGTCACGATCTCCTTCTTCAGCCGCACCTTCATCTTGCCAAAGGGCGGCTCGGCAGCCGTCGCCTCTTTCCACTCCAGCCCGGCACAGCCCGGCAGCGCCTTGATATGCGCCAGCACCGCGTCGATGCCGGCACGCGGGCCGGCGATGGTGCCATTGATCCCCTCCTGCGCCAGCAGCAGCGAGCCTTTGACGTCTTGCGCCTGGCACAGGTCCAGAAGCGCCGGCTTGATCGCGGCAGGATCGGGGAAACGGGTGAAGTGATAGAGGGCAGCAATCGTGTACATGCCCCGGCCTTAGAACCATGGCGCACGGTTTTCAAGAGCAAGAACCGCCATCGGGGAGCCAATAAAACAAGGGCTTTGCATGCCTGCGTTCAGCTGCGGCCGCCTGCCGCCGGCCAGCGGGAGTTCCCAAGCGGCACTTGTCCCGTTACAAATTGTGCAAGCCAGCAAAGGAGTTGCCGATGACCCAGGCCCTGATCGTTGTGGATGTGCAGAATGACTTCTGCCCGGGCGGGGCGCTGGCGGTGCCTGGCGGGGATGAGGTGGTCTCCCCCATCAACGCCATGATGGACCGTTTTGACGCGGTGATTCTGACCCAGGACTGGCACCCGGCAGGGCATTCCTCCTTTGCCTCCGCGCACCCGGGCAAGGCACCGTTTGATACCGTGGAGATGCCCTATGGCACCCAGGTGCTGTGGCCCGATCATTGCGTGCAGGGCAGCAGCGGGGCCGCGTTTCACAAGGACCTGCGCACAGATGGCGACCTGATCATCCGCAAGGGGTTCCGCCCCGGGATCGACAGCTATTCCGGCTTCTTCGAAAATGACCGGACCACGCCCACCGGGCTTGAAGGATACTTGCGCAGCCGCGGCATCACCCGGCTGACCCTGGCCGGGCTGGCCACCGACTTTTGCGTTGCCTTCACCGCGCTGGACGCGGCGCGGCTTGGCTTTGAAGTGACGGTTGATCTGGTTGCGTGCCGGGCAATTGATCTGAACGGCTCGCTGCAGGCAGCGCTCGAACAAATGAAAGAGGCAGGCGTTGCTCTTCAATCTTGAGTTGAATTGCCGAATTATTAACAATAGCCTGCCTAAGCTGTACGGACTCACCGACGGCAAGGCGCATTGATGGATATTTCCGACGGGGCCGCCACCGGCCCTCTGGCCAGTTACTACAAGCGTTACGGCTCACTCGAGCTGCTGCTGCGCTATGCCCGCGGCCGCGTGCGTTTGTTCTGGGGCCGCCAGCTGTTCATGGCTCTGGCGTTTATTGCTCTTGGGCTGGTCATTCCGCTGCAATATGCGCTGCTGGCCTTTGCCGTGACGTTTGCCGGGGATGCTGCGGATTGCCTGCTGCTGCGCCGGGCAGACCGCCTGGCCGGCCGCGGGATGAGCGAGGGGGCTTTGCGGCTGTTGACAGCGCTGACCGCTTTCCTGCACGCCCTGACACTCTGTGCTGCTGCGTCGGTTCCCTTCTGGATCGAGATTCCGGCCCTGGAGCTGCATGCGCACAATGAACCGCTGTTTACGGTTAGCCTGCTCCTGGGGGCGGCGATCAATGCCGGGCTGGTCCTGCCGTATCACCCCCGGGCCGTCATCGCAAAACTCGTCACCTATGCAGTGCTGCCAGTTGCGGCTCTGGCGGTGGAGATTCTTGAAACCCCGGCGGCGGCGGCAATGTACGAATTGCACCTCGCAGGGCTGGTGGTGCTGTATACGTCTTATCTGTGGTTTCTCGCTTTCGTCAGGCGCAACTTCAGCCGGACCCGCAGCAACATGCTGGCCCAGGCCCTGCAGCAGCAGGAGCTGGAAGCCGCCTATGCAGAGCTCTCCGATCAGCAGATGGAGGCCAAGCGCCTGGCGCTGGTGGCGGAAAACGCCAATGACAGCGTGATGCTGATGGACCGGGAGGGGCGGATTACCTGGGTCAATGACAGCTTTACCCGCCTCACCGGATATTCCTTTGACGAGGCGTTGGGCCAGCTGCCCGGTGACCTGCTGAACAGCGGCAGGACCGATCCTGCAACCATCCGGCTGCTGCAGGACAGCGTCCGTGATGCCCGTCCGGTGCGGGTGGAGATCTGCAACCGGCGCAAGGACGGGCGGCATATCTGGTTCGAGACCAGCCAGGTGCCGATGCTGAACAGCGCCGGGGAGCTGGAAACCCTGATCGCGGTGGAGCGTGACATTTCCGCCGCCAAGGAACACGCCCGGCAGCTGGAGCAGGCGCGGATCGCCGCCGAGGAAGGCGCCCGTGCCAAGGCGGAGTTCCTGGCGACGATGAGCCATGAGATCCGCACCCCGATGAACGGGGTGATCGGCATGGCCCAGCTGCTGCGCGACAGCGGCCTGAACGAAGAACAGGAGCTTTATGCCGGGACCATTCTCAGTTCGGCGGATACCCTGCTGGCCCTGATCAATGACGTCCTCGACTTTTCCAAGATGGATGTCGAGGGTGTCACCCTCAGCCGCACCAACTTCGATCCGCGCACCTGTTTCGAGGAAACCATCTGCCTGCTGAAGGCCCAGGCGGACTCCAAGGGGCTGGGGCTGCTGCTGGACATCAAGGATCGTGCGCCCGCACAGCTGCGCGGCGACGACCGGCGGATCCGGCAGATTTTGCTGAACCTCGCCGGTAACGCCATCAAGTTCACCGAGCAAGGCCGGGTGCTGGTGACGCTGGATGCCGAACCGGCAGAGCAGGGTTTCGACCTGGTCTTTTCGGTGGCGGACACCGGGATCGGCATCCCCAGGGATATGCTCTCCAAGGTGTTCGAACGTTTCTCCCAGGCGGATGCCGCAATCAGCCGGCGCTTTGGCGGCACCGGCCTGGGGCTCGCCATTTCCCGCCGCCTGGCAGAGGCGATGGGCGGAAGCATTACGGTGAATTCCGAACTGGGACTGGGGTCCTGTTTCACTGTGCGGCTTCGTCTGGATCCTCCACGGGCTGAGCAGGCAGCGGTGCCGGGCGCCGTACCGCAACCGGGCGGTTTTGCCACGCTGGAGGGGCTGCGGGTGCTGGTGGCGGAGGACAACGCCGTGAACCAGGTGCTGATAGAGAAATTTCTGCAGCCGACGCCGGTGGAACTGGCCTTTGCCGAGAATGGCCGCGAGGCGGTGGCGCGGTTCGAGGAATTTGCGCCGGATATCATCCTGATGGATATGTCGATGCCGGAGATGGACGGGCTGGAAGCCACCCGCGCGATCCGCACCTTGGCGCGGCGGCAGCCCGCTATTGTGGCGCTGACTGCCAACGCTTTCGACTCCGACCGGGAGGCCTGTCTGGCCGCAGGCATGGACGAATTCATGAGCAAACCGATCAACCGCGGCAAGCTGCTGGAGTTGCTGATGCAGCTGGCGCCCCGGGCGCAGGCCCGCCGCGCGGGCTGATTTCCTTTGCCCCCGCTGGCGGGCTATCCTATCAATCAGTGACTCCTTAAGCACGAGGCCGCCGGTGGATATTGCAACCCGCGTCTACAATCACAAATGGAAGATCGATCCGATTGTCCGGTCGCTGATCGATACCGATTTCTACAAGCTGCTGATGTGCCAGTCGGTGTTCCGCAACAAGCCGGACACCACGGTGACCTTCTCGCTGATCAACCGCTCCACCCATGTGCCGCTGGCCCGGCTGATCGACGAGGGCGAACTGCGCGAGCAGCTGGACCACATCCGCTCGCTGTCGCTCAGCCGCGGGGAGAGCACTTGGCTGCGCGGCAATACATTCTATGGCAAACGCCAGATGTTCCGCCCGGATTTCATGGAGTGGTTCGAGGGCCTGCGCCTGCCGCCCTACCATCTGGAGCGCAAGGGCGATCAGTATGAGCTGACGTTCGAGGGCAAGTGGCACGAGGTCATGCTGTGGGAAATCCCGGCCCTGGCAGTGCTGATGGAGCTGCGCTCGCGTGCGGTGCTGGACAAGATGGGCCGGTTTGAGCTGCAGGTGCTGTATGCCCGCGCCATGACCCGGGTCTGGGAGAAGATCGAGCGCCTGCGCGATATCGACGGGCTGACGATTGCCGATTTCGGCACCCGCCGCCGCCACTCCTTCCTGTGGCAGGACTGGTGCGTGCAGGCCATGATCGAGGGGCTGGGAGAGAAGTTCACCGGCACCTCCAACTGCCTGATTGCAATGCGCCGCGAGGTGGAGGCGATCGGCACCAATGCGCATGAGCTGCCGATGGTCTATTCGGCGCTGGCGGACAGCGACGCGGAACTGGCCCGGGCGCCTTATGAGGTTCTGTCCGACTGGCACGACGAGCATGAGGGCAATCTGCGCATCATTCTGCCGGACACCTACGGCACCAAGGGTTTCCTGGACCGCGCCCCGGACTGGCTGGCGCGCTGGACCGGCATCCGCATCGACAGCGGCGACCCGGTCAAGGGCGCGGAAGTGGCGATCAACTGGTGGAAGGACCGCGGCGAGGATCCGGCGGAGAAGCGGGTGATCTTTTCCGACGGCCTCGACGTGCAGCAGATCCAGGACCTGCACGCGCAGTTTTCCAGCCGCACCAAAGTGTCCTTTGGCTGGGGCACGCTGCTGACCAATGATTTCCGCGGGCTGGTGCCGGATGATGCGCTGGCTCCCTTCTCGCTGGTTTGCAAGGCGGTTGCGGCCAATGGGCGGCCGACGGTGAAACTGTCCGACAACCCGGAAAAGGCGATGGGTCCGGCCGAGGAAATCGAACGCTACAAGCGCGTTTTCGGTGTCGGCAAGCAGGAGCGTCAGGCGGTAATCGTTTGATAAGACTTCGCCGGTCTTGGGGTGGGTTTCCCTGCAGAGGATACAATTAGTGGCAGAGTTTATGCCCCAATGTTTCGCGCGCGAAACATTGGGTAATAGCTGCTGACCTGAATCTCCGCCCTAGCCGTGATGCGCCGCCACGGTCTTGAGCTGCGAGAATCCATAAAGCGCTTCAAAGCCTTTCTCCCGCCCGTGGCCGGATTTTCCGACGCCGCCAAAGGGCAGCTCCACCCCGCCGCCGGCACCGTAGTTGTTGAGGAACACCTGGCCCGCCCGCAGCTTCTTCGCCAGCCGCATCTGCCGGGCGCCGTCGCGGGTCCAGACGCTGGCGACCAGGCCGTATTCGGTGGCATTGGCAATCCGCAGCGCGTCTTCTTCGGTGTCGAACGGGATCAGCACCTGCACCGGGCCAAAGATCTCCTCCTGCGCGAGGGCATGGCCCGGCGGCACATCGGCAAACAGGGTGGGGCGGACATAGGCGCCGCTCGCCGGCGCGTTGGCGGCAATTTCACCCTGCGCCGCGACGGGCAGGTCCGCCCCCTTGGCCAGATAGCCCTCGACAATCTGCTTCTGCCGGGCAGAGATCAGCGGCCCGACCCGCAGATCCTCTGCCGCCGGTCCGACTGTCAGGGCGCCATAGGCTTCGGCCATGCGCGCTTTCACCTCCTCATAGACCCCGCGCTGCACCAGGATGCGCGAGGACGCGGAACAGGTCTGGCCAGCGTTCTGGATGCCCGCGTTGACCAGGAAGGGGAGGGCGGCGTCCAGATCGGCATCGTCAAACACCAGCTGCGGGGACTTGCCGCCTAGCTCCAGCGTCACCGGCACCACATTGGCGCCTGCCGCCTGCTGCACCAGCGCGCCGGTCCTCACTGACCCGGTGAAGGAGATGTGATGCACGCCGGGATGCCCGGCCAGCGCCGCCCCGGCCTCGGCGCCCAGTCCCGGCACCACGTTCAGCGCACCCGCAGGCAATCCGGCCTCCATGGCGATATGGGCAAAGGCCAAGGCGGTCAGGCAGGCCTCCTCCGCTGGTTTCAGCACACAGGCGTTGCCCATCGCCAGAGCCGCGCCGACGGAGCGGCCGATGATCTGCATAGGGTAGTTCCAAGGCACGATATGGCCGGTCACCCCATGCGGCTCGCGCAGGGTATAGACCGTGTAGCCGTCCAGATAGGGAATGGTCTCCCCCATCACCTTGTCCGCCGCGCCGCCGTAGAACTCGCAATAGCGCGCCAGCGCCACGGCATCAGCGCGCGCCTGGGTCAGCGGCTTGCCCACGTCCATCGCTTCAATCGCGGCAAGCAGGTCCACCCGTTCCAGCACGAACTGACCGATCCGGGTCAGGATGCGGCCCCGCTCCAGAGCGGTCATAGCGCCCCAGGCACCGTCCCGCGCCGCTTCTGCCGCTTGCACGGCTGCGTCGATCTCGGCAGCACCGCAACGCGCGATCCGGCAGATTTCGCTGCCATCCGAGGGATTTACCAGGGGCAGGGTGCCGCCGCCGGCGGCAGGCTGCCATGCGCCGCCGATGAGGCAAAGTGCGGGGTCGAACCAAAGCGGGGAAGTGTCAGTCATCATGCGCTCCTGCGATGTCGAAGCTGTAGCTTTTGATCTGATGTTCGGTGAAGGGGGCGCCCTCGCGCAAGTCCCGGATGCCGGGCATCGCGCTGAGACAGGTGCCCCAGAAAGCCACCGCCTCGGCTGAGGATTTCGAAAGCCCCATGCGCCAGCGGCCCGGGAACTCGCGCAGGATGATCCGGGCGGCCTGATGGCCCCAGCCCTGACGGCGGTGCTGCGGCAGGATGCAGAACTCCGACAGCTCGCGCCGGTCATCGGGCAGGTTCAGCACGATGGCAAAGCCGATCCGGGCGGTGCCGTTGCGGATCCAGAAGGCGGTCACGTCCTTGCGGTGCAGCATCTGGCCCGCGCGGCCCGTTGGGTCGATGGCGGCACTGGGGGCCACCTTGGCAAAATACGGCGCCAGCGCTGCTGCCAGAAGGGCCTGCTCCCGCGGCATGATCAGCGCCAGTGACAGCGTCATGCGGCCCCCTGATCCAGATCGGGCAGCACCGGCGCAGCGGCGATCAATTGCCGTGTGTAGGGGTGCTGGGGATTAGAAAAGACCTCTTCGGTCCCGCCCTGTTCGACAATTTCGCCCTTTTGCATCACCAGGCAGCGGTCGGTGATCGTCCGCACCACGCTCAGGTCGTGGCTGATGAACAGATAGGTGAGGCTGTAGGCCTCGCACAGCTCTGCCAGCAGATCCAGGATGCGGGCGCGCACCGAGACGTCGAGAGCGGAGACCGCCTCGTCAAAGATGATCAGCTCTGGCCTTGTGATCAGCGCGCGGGCAATCGCGATGCGCTGGCGCTGGCCGCCGGAGAACTGGTGGATGTATTTCTGTGCATCCCCGGGCTGCAGCCCGACGGCAGTGAGGGTCTCGGCGATCAGATCGGCGCGTTCGCTTCCGGCCGGGGGCTTCTCCAGAGTGTGGAAGGGTTCGGTGATCAGCCGGTCCACCCGGTGGCGCGGGTTGAAGCTGCCGTACGGGTCCTGGAACACCACCTGCATCTTGCGGCGGAGTGCTGGCGCAAGATGGGTCGACACGGGTTCGCCGTCCAACAGGATCTCTCCGCCTTGCAGAGGCTCCAAACCCAGAATCGCCCTTGTTAGGGTCGATTTTCCGCAACCTGACTCCCCCACCAGACCCAGCCGCTCACCGCGGTTCAGGGTAAAGGAGACATCATTCACCGCACGGAAATGTCCGGGTTTCGAGAACAGCGACGGGCGCGGAGTTTTATAGTCGCGGACAGCACCCTTGACCTCCAGCAGCGGGGCCGGCGCAGGCGGCTCGGGCAAGGCCACCTGGTGGCTGGAAGCCGCAAACAGCATTCGCGTGTAGGGGTGGCGCATATTGCGCAAGAGCCAGTCAGTATGGCCGGTCTCCACCACCTCGCCGTGGCGCATCACCACGATCCGGTCGGCTAGATCCGCCACCACCGCCAGGTCGTGGGTGATGATCAGCAGGCCCATACCGTAGTCCTGCACCAGGTCCTTCAATAGGTCGAGGATCTGCGCCTGAGTGGTTACGTCCAGCGCCGTGGTCGGCTCATCCGCGATCAGCAGTTTCGGGCGCAGGGCGATGGCCATGGCGATCACCACCCGCTGGCGCTGGCCGCCCGACAGCTCATGCGGATAACGGCTGAGCGGAAAGCGGTCCTCGGGCAGGCCGACCCGCTCCAGCACCTCGCGAGCGCGGGCCTCGGCCTTGTCGCGCGGCATCGCCTTGTGGATCAGGATGGTCTCCATCACCTGCTCGCCGATGGTCTTGACTGGGTTGAGCGCGGTCATCGGCTCCTGGAACACCATCCCGGCCGACTGGCCGCGCAGGGCGCACATCTGCGCTTCGGACTGGTCCAGCAGCTGAATCCCGTCCAGCGTGACATAGCCCTTGGCCTCGGCCCGCTCCGGCAGCAGCTGCATCACCGCCAGCGCGGTCATCGACTTGCCGGAGCCGCTTTCACCGGTGACGGCGACGATCTCGCCCGGCTCGATATGGAACGACACGTCCTTGAGCACCTGAAAGGCGCCGATCCTGAGCGACAGGCGGGTCACATCCAGCAGGGTCATGTCCGCGCCACCCGCAGTTTCGGGTCCAGATAGTCGCGCAGCCCGTCGCCCAGCAGGTTCAGCCCCAGCACGGTGAGGATAATGGCCGTGCCCGGCACCAGCGCCAGATGCGGCGCAAAGCTCACCATGGTCTGCGCATCGGCCAGCATCCGCCCCCAGCTGGGGGTGGGCGGCTGCGCGCCGAGGCCGACATAGCTGAGGCCGGCTTCGGCCAGGATCCCCAGCGAGAACTGAATCGTTCCCTGCACGATCAGCAGGTTCGTGACGTTGGGCAGGATGTGCTCGGCCGAGATGCGCGCCGCGTTCTTGCCTGCCACACGGGCGGCCAGGATGAATTCCCGTTCCCAAAGGCTCAGCGCCGCGCCGCGGGTGATGCGGGCAAACACGGGGATGTTGAAGATGCCGATGGCGATGATCGCGTTGATGGCGCCGGCACCGAGGATGGCGGTGATCAGGATGGCGATCACCAGCGAGGGGAAGGCAAAGACCAGATCATTGCCGCGCATGATCAGCTCATCCAGCCAGGATCCCTTGCGCGCCGCCGCCGCCAGCCCCAGCGGCACGCCCGCGCCCATGCCGATGCCGACAGCCACCAGCGCCACGGCGATGGAGGTGCGCGCGCCGACCATGATCATCGCCATCAGGTCGCGCCCGAAATGATCGGTGCCCAGCCAGTGCTGCGCATTGGGGGTTTGCAGCTTGGCGGGGATGTTCATTGCGGTGTGGTCGAAGGGCGTCCAGACGAAGGACACCGCCGCTGCCAGCAGCACCAGCGAGGACAAAACGGCACCAAGGATCAGATTGCGGGTCATGAGCGGCAACCCTTTGTGACGATCCGTCCGGCCGCAAGGCCGGGCCGCGCCCGACCCTCCCCACGGGAGGGCGCGTTGCGCCGCCCCAGGCTCGGGCGCGGCCCTTGGCGGCAGGCCTGCACGGTTGCATCTGTCTTCATGTCCGGCTCCTGAGGCGCGGGTCCACCAGCGAATAGGCGAGATCGACCAGGAAATTCACCGTGATGACGGCAAAGACCAGCAGCATCACCACCGATTCCACCACGATCAGATCGCGGGATGAGATCGCCTGGAACACCAGCCGCCCGAGGCCGGGCAGGTAGAAGACCTGCTCGATGATGATGGCGCCCGCCAGCAGGAAGGAGAACTGCAAACCGATGATGGTCAGCACCGGGATCAGCGCGTTGCGCACCCCGTGCCGCCAAAGCGCCTGGCGCTGTGTCAGCCCCTTGGCGCGGGCGGTGCGCATGAAATCCTCGCCTAGGATGTCCAGCAGGGCCGACCGCATCACCCGCGTCAGGATCGCCGCCTGCGGCAGCGCCAGCGCGATGGCGGGCAGGGTCAGCGCATGGAGCCCGGCGCCTAGCCCGGCCTCCCAGCCCGGAAAGCCGCCTGCGCCGAACCAGCGCAGGTTGATGGCAAAGATCAGGACCAGCATCATCGCAAACCAGAAGTTCGGCACCGCGACGCCCAGCTGGGTTGCGCCCATCACCGCCATGTCGCCCGGCTTGCCGCGGCGGGCGGCGGCATAGATGCCTGCCGGAAAGGCGATCAGGGTCGAGAGCGTCAGCGCATAGAGGGCCAGGGGCAGCGACACCCACATCCGGTCTGCGATCATCCCCGCAACCGGTGTGCGGTAGGTGTAGGAGGTGCCGAAATCACCGGCCAGCATCCCGGTGATCCAATTCAGGTAGCGGGCGGCTTTGCTTTGATCCAGCCCCAGCTCTGCCTTGAGGGCAGCCACCGTGTCTGCCTGCGCATTGACCCCCAGCATGAAAGATGCCGGATCGCCTGGTGCCACCTCCACCACAAGGAAGATCACCAGCGAGGCAACAGCCAGGCTGAGGATCAGCGACAGGAGGCGTTTCAGAGCATAGCGCAGCATCAGGGCTACGTTAGGTGCGCACAAAGCAGCGGTCCAGAGGGCCGCGGCGGCAAAACGGCAGCAGGGTGCAAAAAGGCGCAGCGTCAAAGGCTTGCGCCGGAATTGTCCGGAGCGGGGCGCTATGGCAGCGGGCGGGGGCTTCCGCATGCAGGCCTGAGCAGGCTATCACTGTGCCATGCTGTCCCGCCCCCTGTTCATCGGATCGGAAATCTACCGCGGATCTTCCTATGGCCGCACCCATCCCTTGCGGGTGCCGCGGGTCTCGACCGTGATGGATCTGTCCCGGGCGCTGGGCTGGCTGCCGGAGGAAGTCTATGTGAACTCTCCCCGCGCCAAGCCTGCGGCGCTGACCGTTTGGCACACGCCGGACTACGTCGCCGCGCTGCAGGCCGCGGAGGCGACGCAAGCCGTGAGCGATGAGGTCCGCGCCCGGCATCATCTGGGCACCCTCTCCAACCCGGTGTTCCCGGAGATCTTCCGCCGCCCGGCCACCGCCGCGGGCGGGTCGATCCTGGCGGGGGAGCTGCTGGCGCAGGGCGGCATTGTCTACAACCCCGCAGGCGGCACCCATCACGGGATGCCGGACCGGGCCAATGGGTTCTGCTATTTGAACGATCCGGTGCTGGCGATGCTGTCGCTGCGCCACCACGGCGCACGGCGGATCGCTTATGTCGACATCGACGCGCATCACGCCGACGGGGTGGAGCATGGCTTTGCCGGCGACGCGGACGTGCTGATGATCTCGGTGCATGAGGAAAACCTTTGGCCCAAGACCGGGACGCTGACGGAGGATGCGGGTGGTTCTGCTCTGAATCTGCCGGTGCCGCGCGGATTCAACGATGATGAAATGGCCCATATCCGCGACGCGCTGATCCTTCCGGTGGTGGAAGACTTCGCGCCCGACGCCATCGTGCTGCAATGCGGCGCGGATGCAGTGACCGAAGACCCGCTGCCGCATCTGGATTTGTCGAACAACGCCCATTGGGCGGTAGTGCGGGCGCTGATGGGGATGGCGCCGCGGTATCTGGTGCTGGACGGGGGCGGCTATAACCCGTGGTCGGTAGGGCGGCTCTGGACCGGGGTCTGGGCCACGCTGAATGGCATTGAGGTGCCGGAGCGGCTGCCCGCAGAAGGCGAAGAGGTGTTGCGCGGGCTGGAATTCAACGGCAACCGGCTGGGCCGCAACCCGCCGGAGCACTGGTTCACCACGCTCAGGGACCAGCCGCGCGGCGGGCCGGTGCGTCAGACGGTCCGGGAGCGGGTGGCCTATCTGCTGCGCAGGCGTCTCGGGGGCTAGCGCAGCAACAGCGCTGCGCTGGGCCCTGACCCTAAGATGTAACCAGGAACTTCAGCACCGCAAAGCCGACGATGGCGGCATAGCCAATGGGATAGATCCACTTCAGCGCATAGTTGTCCAGCTTCCGGGCCAGGGTCTCGCGCCCGGCCAGCTTGAGTTTGCGCAGCACCACGTTGAAGACGATGATCGCACCGGTGGCGAGGAACATCCACTGCAGGATGAAATCGAGGAAGGTCAGGTATCCCAGCTTGGGCAGGTCCGCCGAAATCGCCCAGTTGAACGCAACAAAGACCAGAAGATTCGCTCCCGAAATCTCGATCCGCTTCCGGTACTCGTCGAGGAAAAAGACCGACCAGCTTACCGTGATCAGGACGAGCATGGGGAGAAACACACGGATTAGGTAATAGGTGATGTGCCTTTTGCCCTCGAAAACCAGCGTGATCTGGTCACTCTCATGGCCTGAAATCCCTTCGGTATTGGTCTGGATCAGGTGTGCGTTTCCAAGAATCCACTCTTCCTCGCCCAGCATGCCGCCCAGCCCGGAATATTCGTTCAGCGGATAGTAGTTCACGTATGACGAAGGCAGTACTGACGCGACTTCGAACTGGAACCGCTGGGTGTCGAACGGGTATTTCCTGAAATCAAAATGCGGAGCCTGAAGCGTCAGCGAGGATTTTTCGACATAGACCACACTGCCGTCTGAGCGCACACCGGCCGCGGATTGGTGAATCCAGCGGTTGGATTGCTGGTTCATGATGACGAACACCGGGACGACCGCGCCGGCAGACTTGGCATAGTCCGCCAGCGCATCGGGTTGGAAGATGCGGACATCGCGCCCGAATTCCTCGGCATCGAAAGCCAGCGCCGGATCCGTCCACTCGGCCCGGATGACCGCAACAGCAGCATAGTTTTCGGCTTTCTGATCGACGTTGACGATCTGGTCGATCTTGATGCCGATGCCCACTTCCAGCGGGGTATCCAACTGTCCGGTCAAACCTTCCAGACCGCCCGAAAGCTCCGCCTGGGCCCAGGCCGGCCAGGCAAGGCAGGCCAATCCAAGCAGGATCAGAGCCACAAGGCGGCCGAGAGGCCGAAAGATACCTGAAAACACCATACTCAAACTGCCGCTTCACAAGGGTGAAACCGCGAAGCCCGGCGGGCATGGGCTTCGCGGCAGTGCTGTTACTCTGCCCAGCTGATCGCCGTCAGGTCGATGGCGGCAGTGGGCGCATTTTCCCACAGGCCCTGCAGCCCGGCCTTGGCCACCCCCAGCTTGGCCAGCTGGAACAGGAAGCCGTTGACGTAATCCGCTGCGATCATCTCCTGCGCCTCCTGCAGCAGCGCCGTGCGGGCGTCCGGATCCGTTGTCGCGTTCAGCCGGTTCATCAGCTCCTGAAACGCCTTGCTGTCATACTGGAAGTAATACTCGGGGCGGGCGTAGATGCCGATGTCCATCGGCTCGGTATGGCTGACGATGGTGAGGCCGAAATTCTTACCGCGGAACACGGTTTCCAGCCACTGGGCCCATTCGACGTTGATGATCTCGGCCTTGATGCCGACCGCGGCCAGCTGCGCCGCGATTATCTCGCCACCGCGGCGGGCATAGGACGGCGGGGGCAGGTGCAGGGTTGTCTCGAACCCTTCGGCAAAACCTGCCTCTGCCAGCAGGGCCTTGGCCTGCTCCGGGTCATGGGCGGAGTTGCCGGTCAGGTCCATGTAGGCCGGGTTGTGCGGAGCGAAATGGGTGCCGATCGGGGTGCCATAGCCGAACATGGCGCCGTCGATGATCGCCTGCCGGTCGATGGCATGGGCAACCGCCTGCCGTACCCGGATATCGTCGAACGGCGGCTGCTTGTTGTTGGTGGACAGGATCGTTTCGCCTTCGGTCGATCCCACCAGCACCTGGAACCGCGGATCGGCCTCAAACTGCGGCAGGTTTTCGGGGGCAGGGAAGTTGTCGAAGGCGTCGATATCCTCCGCCATCATCGCAGCGAACGCAGCGGTCGGGTCGGAGATGAATTTGAAGGTGGCAGAGGCCAGCGCCGGCTGATCGCCCCAGTAATCCGGGTTGCGCGCCAGCGTGATGCGGTCGCCCTGCACCCATTCCTGGAAGGTATAGGCGCCGGTGCCAATGGGGTTGGTCTTGATGTCTTCGATGCTCTCCGGCGCCACGATCACCGCATCGCCCCAGGCAAGGTTGAACAGCAGGCTGCCGTTTGGCCCGTCCAGCGTGATCCGGACGGTCTGCGGGTCCACCGCGTCGACCGCGGTTATCCCCTCGAACAGCGCCTTCTGGGCATTGGTGCTGTCCTCGGCGCGGGCGCGGTCGAGCGAGAATTTCACGTCTTCCGCATCCATTGTGCTGCCGTCGTGGAAGGTGACTCCCTCACGCAGCTTGAAGGTATAGACGGTGCCGTCTTCGGAAATCTCCCAGCTTTCAGCCAGGCCGGGAACCACCGACCCGTCGCCCATGAACCGGGTCAGCCCCTCGAAAATATTGCTGTAAACCACCGAGTCGATGGCTTGGGCTGCGGCGCTGGTTGGGTCCAGGTGGGGCGGTTCCAGCTGCATGGCGATGGTGACGCTGTCCTTGGCCCAGGCGCCGCCCGCGGCCAGTGCAAGCGCGGAACCGGCCGCTAAAACAAGTGATCTCAATGCCATTGGAAAACTCCCCGTGTACAATATGCGGGCCGTGTTCGGCGCCTATTGGAAACGAGTTTCCCCGATTCCCAAGCGTAATCAAGGGTGAGGGACATTTCGCGCACTGGAAGCACGCGGCGTTAATTGGTAATTCGTGTCCACTCTTGAACCGCGGACAGGAAGCCATGAGCGCAACAGCCAAGAAACAGGCGCCCAACGCCGAAGACATCCGGGCCCGCAAGGGCGGCACCCCTTTGGTGAGCCTGACGGCCTATACCACACCGATGGCGCGGCTGATGGACAAGCATTGCGACTTTGTGCTGGTCGGCGACAGCGTCGGCATGGTGCTGCATGGGCTGACCTCCACCCTGGGCGTCACCATGGAGATGATGATCCTGCACGGCCAGGCGGTGGCGCGCGGGCTTGAGCGCGCGATGCTGGTCATCGACATGCCGTTCGGATCTTACGAGGAAGGCCCGCAGCAGGCGTTCCGCAACGCCGCGCGGCTGATGGCCGAGACCGGCTGTGCAGCGGTCAAGCTGGAAGGCGGCGTCGAGATGGCGGAGACCATCCGCTTCCTGGTCAAGCGCGGCATCCCGGTGATGGCCCACATCGGCCTGACACCGCAGTCGATTAACACGCTGGGCGGCTACAAGGTGCAGGGCCGTGATGCACAGGCAGAGGCGGTGCTGGCAGACGCCCGCGCGGTGGCTGAGGCCGGCGCGTTCTCGGTGGTGCTGGAGAAGGTGCCGCAGAAACTGGCCGACAAGATCACCGCCGAGGTGGCGATTCCCACCATCGGCATCGGCGCCAGCGCGGGCTGCGACGGGCAGATCCTGGTGGTCGATGACATGCTGGGCTTCTTCACCGCCTTCAAGCCGAAGTTCGTGAAACGCTACGCCGATCTTGGCCCGCTGGCCGAGGCGGGCATCGCCGAATATGCCGCCGAAGTGCGCGCCCGCAGCTTCCCGGCAGCCGAACATGTTTTTGCCGATCAGGCTCCGGCCGCCAAGGCGCCCTCCAAAGGATGACTGCTGAAATGACCGCTCCTATTCTGCGCCGCCTGTCTGACCTGCGTGCCAAGACAGCCGAATGGCGCCGTGCCGGGGAAACCATCGGCCTGGTGCCGACAATGGGGGCGCTGCACGCCGGCCACTTGTCGCTGGTCGAAGCAGCCAAGCAGGCTTGCGACCGGGTGATCGTGACGATCTTCGTGAACCCCAAGCAGTTCAACAACCCCGAGGATCTGGCGAACTACCCGCGCACCGAACACGAGGACGCGGAAAAGCTTGCGCCTTATGGGGCGGACCTGATCTATGTCCCCGACCCGGATCAGATCTACCCCGACGGCTATGCCACCAATGTCTCGGTCGGCGGCAGCATCACGGCTGTGATGGAGGGCCCCTTCCGCCCCGGCCATTTCGACGGGGTGGCGACGGTGGTCGCCAAGCTTTTCCTGCAGACCAGCGCGGACAAGGCGTTCTTCGGTCAAAAGGATTACCAGCAGCTGATGGTGGTGACCCGCATGGCGCGGGATCTTGATATCCCGATCGAGGTGATCGGCTGCCCGACCGTGCGGGAGGCTTCAGGCCTCGCCATGTCCTCCCGCAATCTGCGGCTATCTGCGGAGGCTTTGGCCAAGGCTGCCGCCCTCAACGCCGCAATGCGGGAGGCCGCCGCCAAGGCGTCGGCGGGCGCGCCCTGGGCACCGCTGGAAGCCGCCGCGCGCCAGGCGCTGGCAGAGGCAGGTTTTGGAGACGTGGAGTATTTCGACCTGCGCTGTGCGGAGACGCTGGAGGCGCTGGACAGCCCCTCCCGGCCCGCCCGGCTGCTGGCCGCCGCCTGGATGGACGGCATCCGGCTGATCGACAATATCGAGGTTCCTCAACTAAATTCTTAGTAGGGGCTGGTAGCGGTAGCACCTTTGCGTTTATTGTCCCCGGTCAGAGGAGACTGGAGGGCAACGGATGACCTATATTCTGGCGATTGATCAGGGCACCACTTCAACCCGGGCAATCCTGTTTGACGCGGGGATGCAGGTCGCGGGTACCGCACAGCAGGAGTTTACCCAGCACTACCCGCAGGCAGGCTGGGTGGAGCACGACCCGGAGGAGATCTGGGATACCACTGTCGCGGTCTGCCGCAAGGTGATGGCGGATCTGGATGTTTCGGCCAAGGATATTGCCGGCATCGGCATCACCAACCAGCGTGAAACCACGGTGGTCTGGGACAAGTCCAGCGGCAAGGCCATCCATAACGCCATCGTCTGGCAGGACCGCCGCACCGCGGCCATCTGCGAGGAACTGCGCGCGGCCGGCCACGCGGAAATGGTGGCCGACCGCACCGGGCTGCTGCTGGATCCTTATTTCTCCGGCACCAAGGTGAAGTGGATCCTGGATACCGTCCCGGGCGCGCGTGAGCGGGCCGCGGCAGGGGATCTGCTGTTCGGCACCGTGGACAGCTTCCTGATCTGGCGCCTGACCGGTGGTGCCTCCCACGTGACGGACGCGACCAACGCGGCGCGCACGCTGATGTATGATATCCGCAAGGGCCGCTGGAGCGGCACCATCAGCGATCTGCTGGACGTGCCGCAGCAGATGCTGCCGGAGGTCCAGGACAGCGCCGCGGAGTTCGGCACCACCGACCCGGAAATTCTGGGCGGCCCGGTTCCGATCCTGGGCGTGGCCGGCGACCAGCAGGCGGCCACCATCGGCCAGGCCTGTTTCCAGCCGGGGATGATGAAATCCACCTACGGGACAGGCTGCTTTGCGCTGTTGAACACCGGGGACGAACCCGTCGTGTCGAAAAACCGGATGCTGACCACCATCGCCTATCAGCTGGACGGCAAGCCGACCTATGCGCTGGAAGGCTCGATCTTCATCGCCGGCGCTGCCGTGCAATGGCTGCGCGACGGTTTGGGGATCATCGAGCACGCGTCGCAATCGGGCGAGCTGGCGCTGCGGGCGGACCCGGGCCAGGACGTGATCCTGGTGCCCGCCTTCACCGGCCTCGGCGCGCCTTACTGGGAGCCCGAGTGCCGCGGCGGCATGTTTGGCCTCACCCGCAACTCCGGCCCCGCGGAGTTCGCCCGCGCCGCGCTGCAAAGCGTCGCCTACCAGACCCGCGACCTCTATGAGGCGATGCGCGCCGATTGGGAGGACGACAGCCACCACACCGTGACCCTGCGCGTCGATGGCGGCATGAGCGCCAGCGACTGGACCATGCAGAGCCTGTCGGACCTCCTGGGCGCCGCCGTCGACCGCCCGGTTATGCAGGAAACCACGGCACTGGGCGCGGCCTGGCTGGCGGGGATGCAGGCCGGGATCTACCCGGATCAGACCGGTTTTGCCGATACCTGGAAGCTCGACCGCCAGTTCGTGCCGCTGATGCAGCCGACCGCGCGCGAGGCGGCCTATGCCCGCTGGCAGCGCGCGGTGCAGGCGGTGATTGGCGTCTGAATGCAGGAAAACGGGGCAGGGCGGGGCACTCCCGCCTGTTCCGCCGCATTCGCAGAATGCGCCTCACAGTTGGGCGTGGCGCCGCGCTTCGCGCGGCGTTTTTCTTTCTGCTGAGAAGCGGTTTAGGTGCAGGCCTGCACCTAAACGCGCCTTTTCGAGTGTGTTTGCGGCCATCCGCGCCTCAAGGGAAAACCGTGCCTGCGGCACGGCGGCTGCGCCGCCCTTGACCCGCGGCTGGCAGCAGGCGTGCCCTAGCTGACGCGGGCGCCTGCCGGGATGGTGGCGGGGCGGGCGTTCAGCCCCTCGATGGAGAAACCCGCAATGGATTTGTATTTGGCGGCATGGGCGGCCAGCTCCGCCTGCGGGATCACTTCGCTGATATCCCCGAAATTTCCGCCGCAGAGGTCTTCGACTTGCTGCAGCACCCCGTCGGGCCCACCGCCTGCGCGGTTGGCCAGGCCTACTGCAGTGGTTACCGGACGCACTTCGGACTCATAGGCCTGCAAAGCGCTGGCGCTGATCCCTTGGTCCAGCAGCTTGGCGCCGATCACCCGAGCATCCACAATGGCTTGGCTGGCGCCGTTTGACCCCACCGGATAGGTCGGATGCGCGGCGTCTCCCATCAGGGTCACGTTGCCCTCCGTCCAGCGCGCCAGCGGGTCGCGGTCCACCATCGGATATTCATAGACCACTTCGGCGCCGCGGATCAGCTTTGGCACGTCGATCCAATCGAATTGCCAGCCTTCGAAGTCCGGCAGGAACTCATTGATGTCTGCAGGCCGGTTCCAGTCCTCCCGCCGCCAGGGGGCGGAGGGGTCAAAGCTCTTTTCCGCAATCCAGTTCATCGTGACCCGGCCCTCCGCATCCGGCGCCGAGATCGGATAGGCGACCAGCCGCAGATGGTCGTGGCCGATCATCGCCATCGCCGCGCCGCCCTTGAACTCCGGTGCGCGGGTAGTGCCGCGCCACAGGATGCGGCCGTTCCAGATGGGTGCGCCTTCCCCAGGCACCATCTGCGCCCGAAGGGCGGAATGGATGCCATCGGCTGCAACCGCCAAGGTCCCATCAATCCGCTGCCCGTCTTCGAGCAGGAGAACCGCGCCTTCGGAGGTATTGGTAAACCCTATGGCCCGGGCGCCGGTGGTCAGGCAATCGGGTCCGGCCCGGTCCAGCAGCGCGCGGTACAGCAGCATCTGCAGCTCGCCCCGGTGGACCGAGTACTGCGGCCAGGCGTAGCCTGCGCCCATGCCGCGCGGCTCCTCCCAGATCGTCTTGCCCAGTTTGCTGTAGAACCCCAGCTGCCGGGTCTTCACGCCGATCGCCGCCAGTTCCCGTTCCAGCCCGAGATCGAACAGCTCCCGCACCGCGTTGGGCTGAAGGTTGATGCCGACGCCCATCGGCTTCAGCTCCCGTGCCGCCTCGAAAATCCGGAACGGCACTCCGATCTGGTGCAGCGTCAGCCCCAGGGTGAGCCCGGCAATACCGCCGCCGGCGATGAGAATGGACATGATAAGTATACCTCCTAATCTTGCGGGCAGAAAACCACAGCCTGCCGGAAGGAACAAGCGGGAGCGGAAGAAAGGGAGGGCAGCGGCGGCTTAGCGCCTGCCGGCGATGATCAGGTCGGGGCCAAAGATCACGTCGGCGTAGTTGTGCAGGTAGATCTTGAGCCAGGGGGTGAACCGTTCGGGATGGCGGCTCACCTCGGCCAGCAGGTCGTGGTAGTCGACCCAGCGGGTCTCCATCACCTCATCCGGGTTGGGGGTGACTTTAAGCGGCCGGTGGGCATGGGCCAGGAACACATCGACTGCTTCATGCTCGACCAGCCCGTTGCCGACATCGGCGCGGTATTCCAGGTGGTGGCGGAACTCCGGGTAAAGCCCGGTGATCCCCAATTCCTCCTGCATCCGCCGCACGGCGCAGGCCGAGGGCTGCTCGTCCCACATCGGATGGGTGCAGCAGGTGTTCGCCCACAAGCCCGGCGTGTGGTATTTGCCCATCGCCCGGCGCTGCATCAGGATTTCCACACCCTTCACCACAAAGACGGAGACCGCCTTGTGCTTCAGCCCGCGCTCATGCGCGGCGAGCTTGTCGACCGGTGTCAAATCGCCGTTCACCCAGGCGGGGATCATGTGGCTCATGCTGTGTCCGTGACGTGGTTCCCTGGCCGGCCTGCCGCAATTGCGTTGGCCTGGCTCCTACCGCTAACGCCTGCGGGTTGCGAAAGCAATTACGCGAAAAGCCGCGGCGAAAATGCCGCGGCTTTGATGCAGTGCTGCCGTAAATACGGGCGTTATTCGGAGGCCGCTTCCGCGCTTTCCTCAGTTGCGGCACCCTCTGCCGGGGCCGGGCCGTGGCTGGCCAGGAAGGCATAGATGTCTTCGCCGCCCTTCTTCAGGCGGAAGGACATTTTCGACTTGGCTTTGGAGTCGCCGGTTTCGGCCTGCAGGAACTTCTTGGGGTCGGTGGTGAAGGCCACGAATTTCTCTTCATCCCAGACCAGGCCGGCCTCGCCTGCGGCGGCCAGGTCATCGCTGTACTTGAAGCCTTCGACGGTGCCAGCGGTGCGGCCGGCAATGCCCCACAGGTTGGGGCCGGTCTTGCCGCCCTTGACGATCACGTCACCGGAATCGGAGGTGACGGTGTGGCAGGACTTGCACTTGTTGAACCCCTTCTCGCCAGCTTCGGGGTCGCCTTCGGCAAAGGCAGGGGCGGCGAGGAGGCCGAAAATGGCGGCTGTTACGAGAGGTTTCATATTGCTTGCTCCGGTTATGAGTTGGCACGTGTGACTCATGATCCAATAGCCCGCAGTGTCAACCGGCAGTTTGACGCGCATCAAAGTTCCGGCAGGAAGCTGCGGCAATTCAAGGCGCTGACCAGCAGGGCAGCAGGTCTCCGGGTTCAGGGTGCGCGTGATAGACGGCGCGGGCGAGGGCACGGCTGAGGCACAGGGCAGCGGCATGGCAGAGCGGGCCCAGGTCTGCGTCCGGGTTTTCCAGGCTGCACGCGCCGGTGCTGGCGGCAAAGACCAGGTCGCCATCGCTGGGGGTGTGGGCCGGAACGATGGCGCGGCCGATGCCGTCATGGGTGGCGGTGGCCAGACGCTGGCATTGGGCCTTGGACAGTTCCGCATCGGTGGCGACGATGGCAATTGTGGTGTTGGCGAGTTCCCCGGGCAGGGCGCCGCCGCCCAGCTTTTGCATCGCGGCCAGCTTGCGGCTGTCCAGGCTGCGCCCCAGCCCGGCCGCCGGATCCGGCCCGAGACCGCCGAATTCATCCGCGATTTCGAAGGGGGCGGCCCAGAAGTGCCGCTCGCCCGGGGTGGTGACGGCGCCAATCGGGTTGGCGGCCACCAGGGCGCCGACCGTCACACCGCTGTCCAGCACCAGCGAGGCTGAGCCGAGCCCGCCCTTGAGCATGGCGGTCAGCGCTCCCTCACCCGCGCCTGCAGTGCCAAGGGCAAATTCCTCTGCGGCGCCTTCAAAGGCCGCCCGGCCGAGAGCGCGGTAGGGGTTCTGGTCCCAGTCCTTTTGCCCGCCGTTCAGCAGATCGAAAATGATTGCCCCCGGCACCAGCGGCACCCGCACAGGGCCGACCGGAAAGCCTCGGCCCTTGGCGTGCAGGGCGTCCATTACCCCGGAGCAGGCGTCCAGCCCGAAGGCGGAGCCGCCGGACAGCACCAGCGCGTCGATCTTTGCCACCGACTTGTCCGGCGCCAGCAGGTCCGTTTCCCGGGTGCCCGGCGCGCCGCCCATCACATGCACCGAAGCGGTGAAGGGGCTGTCCGACGTCAGCACGGTGGTGCCGGATTTCAGTGTGGCGTCCTGGGCGTTGCCGACAAGGATGCCGGGCACGTCGGTGATCAGGTTTCTGGGGCCGGGGAGCATGATAAGCGGTCCTTTCTGCCAGGAAGCGCGCTGGCGCGCACTGCCTCCGGCGGGAGTATTTTCCACAAAGAAGAAGCCGGGTGCGCTAGATACAGCGCCCGCCGTCCACTTCCATCGCAACACCCGTGATCATGCTGGCCTCGTCCGAGCACAGGAAGCAAGCGGCATTGCCCATGTCCTCAGGGGTGGAGAAGCGGCCAATCGGAATGGTCGACAGGAACTTGGCGCGCATTTCCGGGGTGTCCTCACCCATGAAGGATTTCAGAAGCGGGGTTTCGCCGGCCACCGGGTTGATTGCGTTGACCCGCACCCCATGCGGCGCCAGTTCCACCGCCATGGTCTTGGTCGCGGTGATCATCCAGCCCTTGGAGGCATTGTACCAGTTGAGGTTGGGTCGCGGCGAGACGCCCGCGGTGGAGGCGACGTTCAGGATCGCGCCCCCCTTGTTTTCCTTCATGTGCGGCACCAGGGCGCGGGCCGTGAGGTAGACGGATTTCATGTTCACCCGCATCACCCGGTCGAAGTCGTCCTCGGAGATCTCCTCCAGCGGCGCGGGCAGATGGGTGACGCCGGCATTGTTCACGAGGATGTCGAGACGCCCGAAGGTCTGCAGGGCAGCTTTGGCCATGGCATCGACAGAGGCGCCATCTGAGACATCCACCGCCTGGGCCAGGGCGTTGCTGCCCAGCTCCGCAGCCATCTCCTCCGCCGCGGCGCCGTTGATATCGGCGATCATCACCCGGGCGCCTTCACTCAGGAACTTGCGCACAATGCCTGCGCCAAAGCCCGAGGCGCCGCCGGTCACGATGGCGGTCTTTCCGTCCAGCCGCATGATTTCCCTCCCAAACTGTCTGGCGTCAGCATGGGCCGGTCGGAAGCGGTGTGCAATCCCAAGTCAGCCGGGGTCGATCTTACCGCGCGTCGCTTTCAGCTCGCCGCGCTGTTTCTTGGCCTCCAGCCGCCGCTTGACGGAGCCGCGGGTGGGTTTGGTGGCGATGCGCCGCTTGGGCGCCACCAGCGCCTTGCGCACCAGTTCCGCCAGCCGCTCGCGCACGATCTCGCGGTTGCGCTGCTGCGAGCGCGTCTCGTCGCATTGCAGGATGATCGCGCCGTCCTTGGTCCAGCGGCGCCCGGCCAGCCGTTTCAGCCGGTTCTTGACCGCGGGCGTCAGCGCAGGCGAGCGGGCGGCCTCGAACCGCAGTTCAACCGCGGTCGCCACCTTGTTCACATTCTGCCCGCCGGGGCCCGAGGCGCGGATGAAGCTCTCGGTCATTTCCCAGTCCTGCAGGATGATTTGCTCGTTGATGCGGATCATGGCTCTTTATGAAGCGGAGGCCAGAAAATCGAAAGGGCTGTTCCCACACGCGGGAACAGCCCTTCGAGATGATAGGAGGTGCACCGGTTAGGTCAGCACCAATTCAGACATCTATACGCGCCAAGGGCTGCCTCGGCCGCACTCCTTCTGAACTGTTCCGGCACTGCTCTCCATAGCTTCTCTAGACAATGGGCACCTCCTTTCTGAATGTTTCGTGTGCCCTCAGCCTGCCACAGATTCGGCTAATGTCAAAACAAAATCATGTGGTCTTTGCGGTGAGCTTACGCACGATGATGCGGAAGGGCACAAGGGCGACGAGGGCCAGCGACAGTTTTACCAGCCAATCGGCCAGGGCCAGAGAGACCCACAAGGGGGTTTCCGGGCCGGTGCCCAGCAGCGGCAGGATCTCTCCGGCCCAGGAGACGTCGTTGACCGGCTCCAGCCAGCTGAGCGCGGCGGAAAACGCCACGGTAAAGAAAATCGCGGTGTCGACGGAGGAGCCGATCAGGGTGGAGGCCAGCGGCGCGCGCCACCATTTGCCCTCGCGCAGGGCAGAGAACACGGCGACGTCCAGCATCTGCGCGGTGAGGAAGGCGAGGCCGGAGCCAAGCGCAATGCGCAGGGTAACCGCCGGGTAGGTGAAGCCGTCGCCCTGCAGCATGATTTGGGTTCCGATCAGCGAGCAGATCACCCCGGCGATGAAGCCGGCCACCACCACTTTGCGCGCCGCGGCGGCGCCGTAGACGCGGTTCATCACGTCGGTGACGAGGAAGGCGATCGGGTAGGTGAAGGCGCCCCAGGTCAGCCACTGGCCGAACAGGAATTGCACCAGGATGTTGGAGGCCACCACCACGGTGGCCATGGCGAGGATGCCTGGAATATGCGAGCGGGTCATGGGTCGGATCCATTTGTTTCGGGGCGCGCAGACGCAGTCTGCGGCAGCAAAAGACCGGCCCCTTTAAAATGATCCGGCAAGGAGGGCAAGTTTTGCGGTTTCAGGGAAGGCTCCCGCCCGCTCGGGGTGCATTCGAAGAATGCCCCCTCCCGGTTGGGCATGGCGCCGCTGGCGCGGCGCGGGGCAAGCCTCAGCGGGGCAGGGCGTATTCCACCAGTTCGGTGCGCTGCAGCGGCAGGAAGTTGTCGTCGGAAACCATGGTGGCGCGCATCTGGCCGGTCTCATCGGCCCAGATTGACAGGCCCTCAAGATTGTCGTGAGTGCCAGGGCCGGTCTGCAGCAGCACCGTCTCGTTCACCGGCCCGGCGGCGGTGATGTCCCAGCGGCGCAGGCGGCTGCGGAAGCCGAGCAGGGTCAGGTCCCGCTCCAGCAGGTAGAAGCGCCCGTCGGGGCCGAAATCGGCATCCACCGGCAGGAAGCGGCCTTCCGGCGGCAGGCTGAAGGGACGTGACCAGCGCTGGCCGTTCCAGCGCCAGACCGGGATCTGCCCGTGCTTGTCGAACGCGCGTTCCGGCAGCGTGTATAGCCAGCCGCGGGCGTCGATGGCCAGGGTTTCCAGCGACTTGTTCGGGGGCAGCTTGCGGAACGCCTTGGGGCGCGGCAGCACCTTGGCACGGCCTTCGGGGCGCTGGTAGCGGGCCACCCGTGCAGCGCCTTCAAAGGAAATGTAACGGCTGCCGTCTGGCGCAATTGCCAAGCCTTCGCTGTCGCCGGCAAAACCGCGCAGAACCTTGCCGGTGGAGGCGCGCAGGCCGTGGGCACGTTGCGCCGTGACCCCGGTAATGCTGCCCTGTCTGCGCTGGATCCGCGTGGTCACCAAAGTGGCGCGGTCGCTGAGCACCGTCATCGCCTTGCCGCCGTCGCTGAGTTTGAGCGCGGAGAAGCCGCCGAACCAGGGCTGGTTCAGCTTCCAGGTATAGCTGCCCAGATACTGCGCCTTGCCCTCTGCCGCCGCCGCCGGGCGGTTTGCGGCATAGGCCGCCGCAGCCAGGCTGGCGGCAGCGGCCAGGGCCAGGGTCAGTTTGAGTGCAGAACGGCGGCGCATTGCTTGGGCAGATCCGAAAGGGTGTAGTCACGCCGTGGTTTAGGCTTTGGCGCGTTGGGGTCAACCGGTTTCGGCGGCGGCGGGTTCAGGATGTTGTTCACCCACTGCTGCGCATCGGCACAGCCGTCGCCCTTGGGCGGAGCGGCCTGGTCCACACAGCCGCGGGCGCCGCGCGGGCAGGCCAGCCGCACGTGGAAGTGGTAGTGATGCCCCCACCAGGGGCGGATCTTGCGCAGCCAGCGGCGGTCGCCCTTCTCGTCATTGCACATTTGCACCTTGGCGCCGGGGAAGACGAAAATCCGCGCCACCCGCTTGTCCTGCGCCGCGGCCTTGAGGATCTCGTGATGGGCCCGGGTCCAGCTGGCGTTCACATAGGCGCCGTTGGCGCGGCGCATGGAGATCGAGGAGATGTTCTCGCGCGCGCTGCGGCTGAGGTTCAGCCGGTCCGGCGGCCGCATCCAGATGTCGATGTCGAGGCCGATCTGGTGGCTGCGGTGGCCTGACAGCATCGGCCCGCCGCGGGGCTGGCTGATGTCGCCGATATAAAGCCCCTTCCAGCCGCGCTGCTTGGCGGCAAAGCGGCTCAGGTCCTTGACGAAATCAATTGCTGCCGGATGGCCCCAGTTGCGGTTGCGGCTCAGCCGCATGGCCTGCCAGGTGGGCCCGGTTTCAGGCAGCTGGGCGGCGCCGGCAACGCAGCCCTTGGCGTAGGAGCCGAACGGTGCAGGCCGCTGCTGGGAAGCGGCGGGTTTGGCCCCGAACAGGGCCTTGGCGGGTGTCTGCGCGCTTGCCGGACTAAGTAAACCAACAACCGCTAAACATGTGGCAAGTAACAGTCTCAACCCTGATCTCCTTCTCCTTGAACCCAGAATAACAGTATCAATCCGACCAGAAACAGCCCGATGACGGGGGTGATCCCCAGCCGGGCGCTGCCGGTTGCCGTGGTGGCAACCCCGATCAATGCGGGCGCCAGAAAGGCGGTGGCGCGGCCCGACAGGCCATAAAGGCCAAAGCTTTCGGTTGCATCCCTGGGGCTGGTGTGGCGCACCATCATGCTGCGGCTGGCGGCCTGCAGGATGCCGCCGAAGCCGCCGATCAGCACGCCGCAGCCAAAGAACACCGTGTCCGGCAGGGTGGAGCCTTCTGCCAGCGGGATGCCGAATATCTGGTGCCGCGACATGGACACGATGATCAGGCAGACAAGGGAGAGGATCAGGATCGAGGTGATGATCACCGGCTTTGGCCCGAACCGCCGGTCCGCCTTGCCGCCCAGCCAGCTGAACAGGGTGGCGGCAAAGGCGGCGACGATGCCGAAGATGCCGATCTGGGTGATCTCCCAGCCCAGCACCAGCTTGGCATAGACACCGCCAAAGCCGTAAAGGCCGTTGAGCGCATCGCGGTAGAACATCGAGGAGCCCAGATAGCTCGCCAGGCTCAGCCGGCGGCGCAGGCCGGAGACCAGCTTGACCACCATCTGCCAGGCCTTGGCCAGGGTGGCCTTGCGCCCCGTCGCGCCGCGGTCCTTCACCCACAGGAAGTAGGGGATCATGAAGACGGCAAACCAGATCGCGGTGAACGGGCCGACAGCGCGGGTGCCCTCCTTGGCCTCCGGGTCCAGGCCCAGGGCCGGGCTGAGGCCGATCAGGGTCTTGCCGGTGCCCTGCTCGACAAACAGCAGCAGCATGATGAACAGCGCAATCACCCCGCCGAGGTAGCCAAAGGCAAAGCCCGAGCCGGAGATGTCGCCCACATCCTCGCGGCTGGCCAGCGTCGGCAGCTGGGCGTTGACAAAGATCAGGGCAAATTCGGCGCCGATGAAGCCAAAGCCGAAGCTGACCAGCATCCACCACAGGTTGCTGCCCTCGGGGTCCATGTACCAAAGGCCCCAGGCGCCGATCAGATACATCAGCGAAAACACCATGATCCAGGGCAGGCGGCGGCCGGTGATGTCCGCCAGCGCGCCCAGGAACGGCGCCCCGAAGCCGATGATCAGCCCGGTCACGGTCAGGCACATCGACCAGACCGTTTGCGCCTGCGCCTTGGCGGCCTCGCTGTCCAGGCCCTGCCCCATGAAATGCTCGGCGGCCACGGCGGCAAAGAACGGGCTGAACACAAAGGTGACCAGCAGCGTCTGATAAGGCTGGCTGGCCCAGTCAAAGAACCACCATCCCCAGATCCGCTTGCGCGTGGACACCTGCTGCATACCCGGCCTCTTTTTATTGTTGCCTTCAGGTATGGCAGGCGGGCAGGGGCCTAGGCAAGCCCGTCCTGCATCGGCGGCCAGGGGCGGCCGGCATCCGCTTGGCACCAGTTGTTGATCCAGCCCGGCAGCTCAGGCGAGGCCTCTGTGCTCTGCCCCAGCGCCGCCAGCACTTTTTCCGGCGGCACGATGCCGTTGCGGTCGGTCACTGCGGTGCGCAGCATCACATGGCTGGCGCAGTCTCCGTTTGTCTTCCACATGGATTGCTCGACATAGATGAATCGGTCATCCCATCCGGCGGCACGGCTGCGCATTTCAAACCGCTCAAAGCCCCGGATGCGGCGGCGGTAGCGCACCGAGGATCCTGCCACCGTCAGCCCCCAGCGGTTCTGCCGCAGGCAGCGGATCAGCCCCACCCGCTGCGCCAGCATGGTGCGGCCCAGATCATAGAGCGTCATCGTGCGGCCGTTGTTCAGCTCCATCCACATGTCCAGGTCCCAGGGCCAGCAGATATGGCTGGAGACATGCAGGCCGGTGATCGGCAGCCGCTCCATCCGGCTGGCCAGAACGGTATCCTTGATCAGGCGGAAAATCGGGTACATGGACGCGGGCTCCTTGTTGGCATGTGCCCGTGATGCCACCCGTTTACAGCGCGTCAACCGCAACCTCGCGGAAGCCTTGCGTATTTCCTGCAGGCTGCTTACCTGTGTGGCTGTTCGAAAGAGGGAAATACAGATGGTCTCGCTGTTCCAAATCCTGATGCTGATCCTGGACATCGTCTGGTTCTTCATCATTGCCCATGTGATCATGAGCTGGCTGATCAACTTCCAGGTGCTGAACCTGCACCAGCAGCTGGTGGCACAGATCTGGTACGGGCTGAACCGGATCCTGGAACCGCTCTACGCCCCGGTGCGCCGCTTTATGCCCAACATGGGCGGGCTGGACCTGGCGCCGCTGGTGGTGCTGGTCGCCGTCTACGCGCTGCGCATCATCCTGGTGAACAACATGGCGGCGTTCTACTGACCTGACCGCCTGCGGCCCGGCGGATTTCGCCGGGCTTTTGCCCTGCGGGCCTTGCCGCCCTATGCCTCCTGTGGGATTGTGCCTGCCAAGTAAGAGCAGACCACCACATTGAGGCCCCTTGCCCCCATGACAGCCCCGGCAGCCCTGACAGGCGCGTCCCCGATCCTGCGCGAGATCTTCGGCTTCGACGCCTTCCGCCCCGGCCAGGAAGAGATCGTCGACGCGGTGACCGCCGGAGAGAACGTGCTGGCGATCATGCCCACGGGCGGCGGCAAGTCGCTCTGCTACCAGCTGCCCGCCCTGCTGCGCGACGGCATCACCGTGGTGATCTCCCCCCTCATTGCGCTGATGCGCGATCAGGTCCGCGCCCTGCAGGAGGCGGGCGTCACCGCGGGCGCCCTCACCTCCGGCAACACCGACGAAGAAACCGAAATGGTCTGGGAGGCGATCGAGGCCGGGCGGCTGAAGCTGCTCTACATGGCGCCCGAGCGCCTTGCCTCCGGTGCCGCCATGGGGATGCTGCGCCGCATCGGCGTCAGCCTGATCGCCGTGGACGAGGCGCATTGCGTCAGCCAGTGGGGCCACGACTTCCGCCCCGACTACCTGCGCATCGGCGAGCTGCGCCGCGCCCTGGACGTGCCGCTGGCCGCCTTCACCGCCACCGCGGACCAGGAAACCCAGGAAGAAATCGTCCAGAAGCTGTTCGACGGCGAGGCCCCCCGCAGCTTCCTGCGCGGCTTCGACCGGCCCAATATCCACCTGGCCTTTGCCGCCAAGGACAGCCCGCGCCGCCAGATCCTGGAGTTCGCCGCCGCCCGCAAGGGCCAGTCCGGCATCGTCTACTGCGGCACCCGCGCCAAGACAGAGGCGCTGTCAGCTGCCCTGCGCGAAGCAGGCCACTCCGCCTGTTTCTACCACGGCGGCATGGAGGCTGAGGACCGCCACATCGTCGAAACCCGCTTTGCCCGCGAAGATGGGCTGATCGTGGTCGCCACCGTCGCTTTCGGCATGGGCATCGACAAGCCCGATATCCGCTGGGTCGCCCATGCCGACCTGCCGAAATCAATCGAAGCCTATTACCAGGAAATCGGCCGCGCGGGCCGCGACGGCGCACCTGCGGAAACCCTCACCCTGTTCGGCCCCGATGACATCCGCCTGCGCCGCTCTCAGATCGACGAAGGCCTGGCCCCGCCCGAACGCCGCGCGGCCGACCATGCCCGCCTGAACGCGCTGCTGGGGCTGGCCGAGGCCTTGCACTGCCGCCGTCAGAAGCTGCTGGGCTATTTTGGTGAGACGGCCGAGCCTTGCGGTAATTGCGACCTCTGCGACACGCCGGCCGATGTGTTCGACGGCACCACCGTGGTGCGCAAGGCGCTGTCGGCGGTGCTCCGGACAGAGGAATGGTTCGGCTCCGGCCACCTGATCGACATCCTCCTGGGCGCCGATAACGAGCGGATCCGCGCCAAGCGCCATGACGAGTTGTCGGTCTACGGCTGCGGCAAGGAATTCGGCAAGCGCCAATGGCAGGCGGTGTTCCGGCAGATGATGGGCCACGACCTCTTGCGCCCCGACCCGGAGCGCCACGGCGCCCTGCGCTTCACCGAGGCCGCGCTGCCGATCCTGCGCGGTGAACAGTCCATCGAGCTGCGCCGCGACACCATCAAATCCGCAGACCGCCGCCCGGCGGTGAAGGCTCTGGTCTCGGAAGAGGACGCGCCGCTGTTGTCGGCGCTCAAGGCCAAGCGCCGCGCCCTGGCCGAGGCGCAGAAAGTGCCGGCCTATGTGATCTTCCCGGACCGCACCCTCATCGAGATGGCCGAGGTGCGCCCGGAAACGCTGGACCAGATGGCCCGCATCAGCGGTGTCGGCGCCAAGAAGCTGGAGCGCTACGGCGATGACTTCCTGGGCGTGATCACCGGCGCAGTGGAGCAGCTGCACCCCGCAAGGCGCAAACTGGCGGGGCGCAATTCCGGCTCGGTCTATGATGGACTTCTGGAGGTGCAGGCGCAGCTGGCGCGCGGCGCATGCGGCACCTTGAAACCGCTCACCTGCTCGGCCTCGCTGCTGGCCAAGGTGGCGCAGCTGCGTGCAGATGACGAGGCCGGCATCACGAGGCTGCTGGGGGAGCGCCGCGCCGAACGTTTCGCCGCGGCGTTTCTGGACGTCCTGCGCGGCGCGGGCTAGGGTCGCGCCAAGAACCGGGCCAAAGATTTCTAGGGGGCAGATATGCTGGTAGTGACCTCTCCGGCCAAGAAGCTGGACTGGGCGGAACGGGATCAGGAAATGACCTGGCCCGCGCTGCATGACGACGCGGTGGAGCTGGCGGACGTGGCCCGCGAACAATCGGTGGCCGGTCTGATGAAGCTGATGAAGATCAGCGAGGATCTCGCCAAGCTGAACCATGCCCGTTTCCAGGACTTCGCCGCCGATCCAAAAGCGGAGACCACCCGCCCGGCGGCGCTGGCCTTTGCCGGCGATACCTATCAAGGGCTGGAGGCACCCTCGCTGGACGGGGATGAAATGGCCTGGGCGCAGGAGCATTTCCGCATCCTGTCCGGCCTGTACGGGGTGCTGCGCCCTCTGGATGCGATGCAGCCCTACCGGCTGGAGATGGGCTCGCGCCTGAAAAACCCGCGCGGCAAGAACCTCTACGAATTCTGGGGCCGCAAGATCTCTGACGCGCTGAACGCGCAAGGAGAGGCCGTCGGCACAGATGTGCTGGTGAACTGCGCCAGCCAGGAATACTTCGGCGCGGTGGACCTGGCGGCGCTGAAGCTGCGGGTGATTACCCCGTTGTTCATGGAAGACAAGAACGGCACGCCCAAGGTGGTGAGTTTCTATGCCAAGCGCGCCCGCGGCGCGATGGCCCGTTTCATCATCCAGCACCGGCTGACAGATGCGGACAGTCTTCTGGATTTTGATACCGGCGGCTATGCCTACCAGCCGCAGATGTCGGAACCGGACAAGCCGGTTTTCCTGCGCAGCGCCTGAGCCGCGGCGGGGAGGCTCCCGCCCGCTCCGGCACATTCATGAGAATGCACCGTCCCGGTTGGGCCCGG
>NZ_JBHUPT010000036.1:0-8184 GCF_049056525.1 Leisingera coralii
GCCGGCGCAGCCGGTGCGCCCGCGGGCGCGGGAGGGTTTGCCTGCTGCAATCAGATACGGCGGCGGCAGCAGCCCCGTTTGCGCTGCCGGTTGGGCGGGGCGGCAAAGCCAGGATAAGGCGCAGCCGCCACTCCCTGAGCGGAAGAAGATTGCCTTGTCCGGGCTGCCCGGCTCGAAGGCTGCCTGTGCCGGCGCGCAGCGTGCCGGAACTGGAGGCCCTGGCCGCTCTTTACGCCCCGGCTGCAGAGATCGCCGGCGGGCTGCCGGGGTCCAGCGGCATGGTGCCCGGGGGGGCAAAATCACGGATTTTCTCGTGGATCAGTGCCTTGCGCAGCGGCTTTGTCAGGTAATGATCCAGCCCGGCGGCCAGGATGCCTTCGGAATCGCCGGCCATGGCGTGGGCGGTCAGCGCCACCACCGGCACGTGATTGCCGGTTCCGGCCTCGATCTTGCGGATCTCCGTGGTTGCTTCCTTGCCGTCCATCTTGGGCATCGAGATGTCCATGAAGATCAGATCCGGGGCAAAGGTTCTGAAGGCTTCGACCGCCTCCAGGCCGTTGCTGGCAAATTTCAGCTCTATGTTCAGCTCCTTCACCATCTTGCGGAACACCAGCTGGTTGGTCTTGTTGTCTTCTGCCGCCAGCACCCGCATCCGGCGGATTTCCGGCTCAGGCGGGCAGGCAGGCGGTTCCGGCGGTACAGCCAAGGGGATCGCTGCGGGTGACGCGGCAGGCTTTGCCCCGGCAACGGTCCGCGTTGCAGCGGGTTTGCCGGACCCGGCCAGATTGGCCAGCTGGCGGAACAGATCGCCGCGCGGCACCGGGTTCTGCAGCACACCGTTCACCAGCTGGCGGATTTCCGGATCATTGGCGGCCTGCGGGCTGGAGTTCAGCAGCAGCACCGGCACCTCACTCCACCGCCCGGACGCGAGATCCCGGGCCAGCTGCACCCCGTCCAGCGCCGGCGGGTTGTGGCCGCTGATCACCAGGTCGATACTGTTCTGCATCGCCGTCAGCGCGGCAGCGGCGGTGCCGGCGGTGGAGACCTGAATACCCAGCATCAGCAGGTGTTTCTGCAGGATCTCGCAGTTCAGCGGCAGGTCATCCACCAGTAGCACATGGCGCAGCGAGCTGGGCAGGGCCGGAACCGCAGTCTCAGGGCCGCTTTCCACCGGCAGCGGCAGGCGGAAGCCAAAGCAGGACCCCTTGCCCTCCTCGCTGTCGACCCAGATCTCGCCGCCCATCATCTCGATCAGCCGCTTGGAGATCGCCAGCCCCAGGCCGGTGCCTTCGAACTGGCGGTTGCGTTCATCCTCGACCTGGTTGAACTCGCCGAAGATGTGGCCGATCTTCTCCTCCGGAATGCCGATGCCGGTGTCCTCGATATTGACATGCACCGCGCATTGCTTGTCGTCCGGGGAGGTGATGCCGGTCACCCGCAGGGTCACATGGCCCTCCTTGGTGAACTTCACCGCGTTGCCTGCCAGGTTGGTCAGCACCTGCCGGATGCGGCCCGGGTCGCCGGTAAAGCGGGTCGGCAGGAACAGGTCGTAATCGACCAGCAGGGCAATCCCCTTGTCCCGGGCGGTGGGCTGCAGCAGCATCACCACCTCATGCAGGCTGCGCTCCAGGTCGAAGGATTCCGGGTGCAGTTCCAGCTTGTCGGCTTCGATCTTGGAATAGTCGAGCACGTCATTGATGATGACCAGCAGCGCCTCACCCGAATTCTTGATGGTGCTGGCATAAAGCCGCTGTTCCTCGTCCAGATGGGTGTCGCACAGCAGTTCCGCCATGCCCACCACCCCGTTCATCGGGGTGCGGATCTCATGGCTCATATTGGCGAGGAAGGCGGATTTGGCGCGGTTGGCGGCTTCCGCGCGGGCGCGGGCGGCGCGCAGTTCCTCCTCGTAGCGCACCGTCGAGGTGATATCGAGCGCCAGAGTCACCATGTCGCCGTCATGGCCGCGCTGGTCGATCAGCCGCAGGTAGCGTTCGTCCCACAGCTGGATCACCACCGGTGCCGGCGCGCGAGAGTGCCAGCGCTCGTTCATCATCTCGCGCCAGGCATCCGCCGCCATGTCGCCGGTGTTTATCAGCCCTTCGTCGGTCAGAAGCTGCAGGATGCGGAGGTAGGAAATACCGGGTGACACTTCCTCCAGCCCGTCGAAGATATTGAGATAAGCGGTGTTGGCGCCGATCAGGTTGCTTTCGGCATCAAAGAAGGCAAAGCCGTCCTGAATGACCTGGATCGAGTGCCACAGCCGCCGCTCCGCAGTTTCGATTTTCTCGTTTGCGGTGTGAAGGTCGGATTTCACCTTGGCGTTTTCGTCGCGGACCGTGGCCACCTCGGCCTGGGTCTGGCCGATCTGCTTGGTCAGCGCCAGCGCATGGCGGCCGAGCTTGCGGTTCGCGGCAGAGAGCTCGGCCTGCTTGAGCTCAAGCAGCCGCTCGGCGGCCAGCCGGGCCCGCCTTTCTTCCGCTAATTTGTCGGCAAGGCTCATCCCTGCGAACTCCGGCAATGCGTCAACACAAACAGCGCGCGGCTAATTCCGCGCGGGCGGCAGCATGGCTGCCCTTAACGTGTTACGCGGGGGAATCTTGCTATGACGTTAAGCCCGTGCCAGCCTGCTTCCAGTATTGGAGGGTTCCATGCCGCGTCTGTTTTCTGCCTTTTTCATTTTCTGCCTTGCCATCCTGTTCTCCCAGCCTGCCGCCTGGGCCGGTCCGCAGGTGCCGGATTTCCGCTACAAGACCTTCGCCAACACTGATTATTTCGGCTCCGACCTGCAGCCGCTGTTCGATACCGACCTGCAGTCCTGCGCCCGGGCCTGCTCGGCTCAGACCGATTGCGCGGGGTTCGTCTTCAATCAAAAGGCCAATGCCTGTTTCCCGAAATCGGCGTTGCAGCAGTCCAGCCCGTATGACGGTGCCGTCTCGGCGCTGAAACAGCCGGTGCCTGCCGCGTTGATTACGGCAGCCGCCGGCCGGGCCGCGCAAATGACGATGGTCTCCGGCCGGGATCTGGAGCGTGCAGCGGACTTCGCCCGCACGCTGGGGCTCGCCTATCCGCTGACCACCGAAGACGCGGCAGAGGCATATGCAGCCGCGCGGTCGCTGCTGCGTGCGGGCGAAACCGCCTCCGCGCTGCGCTGGATGGGGCAGGCGGTGGTGCTCACCGATTCGGCCCAGGACTGGACCCGGTTCTCCGCCTATCTCTCACGCGCGGCCCAGGACAGCAGGAACCGGTCCCAGCAGCGACGCTTCCGGCAGGAGGCCTATCTTGCCGCGCTGAACGGCTATTTGCGGGCTGAGGCTGCCGCTGACCAGGCGGCAGCGCTGGCAGCCGCCGCCGACGTGCAGGCGGCGCGGGGCCAGGGCCGGGACATGCTGCGGCTGCTTCGGCTGGCCGAGGATATCGCACCGGGGGCGCTCCCGCCCGGCAAGCTGGAGGATGCGATTGCCAAATACGGTTTTCGCGTCACCTCCAGCACGGTGGAAAGCGACAGCGCCGCGCCGCGCATCTGCGCCGAATTTTCGGAAGACCTGGAACAGGCCGGAACCGACTACGAAAACTACGTGCGCCTGCCCGAGGCCAGTCTGGCCGTCACCGCCCAGGGCCGTCAGCTCTGCCTGGACGGGGTGGAGCACGGCAAGCGCTACCACATCACTTTGCGCCGCGGTTTGCCTGCGGCCAGCGGCGAGCAGCTTTACAAGGATGTGGAGCTGACCCATTACGTGCGCGACCGCGCGCCCAAGGTGCGCTTCCCGGGCCGCGCCTATGTGCTGCCCGCGGGCGGCACGGCGGCGCTGCCGGTGGAAACCGTGAACCTGACGGAACTGGACCTGCGCCTGCGCCGGGTCAGCAGCCGCAACGTGCTGCGCACCTTGCAAGAGGGCTATTTCGCCAAGCCGCTCTCCCATTGGGAGGATGAGCATTTCGCCGCGGATATTGCCGAGGAAATCTGGACCGGCAGCGCCGAAGTGGACACCGCGCTGAACCAGGCGATGACCAGCCGCTTGCCGCTGGATGAGGCTCTAACAGGGCAGAAACCGGGTCTTTATGCGCTCACCGCGCGGGTGCCGGGGGCCGATTCCTATGACGATGCCGGCGCCACTCAGTGGTTCGTGCTGACCGGCCTGGGCCTTTCCACCATGTCCGGCAGCGACGGGTTGCATGTTCAGGTGCAGGGCCTGGCAGACGCCAAGCCGCAGGAAGGTGCGGAGGTCAGCCTGATCTCCTCCGCCAACGAAGTGCTGGCGACAGAGACCAGCGACGCCAGCGGCTATGTGTACTTTGCCCCCGGTCTCACCCGCGGCTCCGGCGGCGCGGCCCCGGCGCTGATCACCGCACGCGCAGGGGAGGGCGACTTCACCTTCCTGCCGCTCAACGATGCCGCCTTCGACCTGTCGGACCGCGGCGTGGCCGGCCGCCCCGCGCCGGGGCCGGTGGATGTGTTCCTGGCCACCACCCGCGGCGCCTTCCGTGCAGGCGAAACCGTGCATGTGACTGCGCTGGCCCGTGACAGCAACGCACAAGCTATCAATGGTCTGCCGCTGACCGCGATCCTGTTGCGCCCGGACGGGGTGGAATACACCCGCCAGACCTCCGCCGCAGGCCATCAGGGCGGCCACGTCTTTGCGCTGCCCACCGGCCCCGCCGCCCCGCGCGGCACCTGGCGGATCGAGATCAAGAGCGACCTCAAGGCCACCGCGCTTGCCAGCCGCCAGATCCTGGTCGAGGATTTCCTGCCCGAGCGCATCGACTTCGAACAGCAGGTCACGAATGCAGACAGCCTCCACCCCGGCGGGGCAGCCCAGATAGAACTGCAAGCCGATTACCTGTTCGGCGCCCCCGGCGCGGGCTTGAAGGTTGAAGGAGACATCCGCCTCACCGCAGCGAATACCCTGGACCAATGGCCGGGCTTCCGCTTTGGCCGCTATGACGAACCTTCCTCGGCCCAAACCGAGCATTTCGGAGGCCAGGAAACCGGCCGTGACGGCGCCGTGGCCTTCACCGTCAACCTTCCCGGTGCCGCCCCGGCAGAAGGCAAGCCGCTAGTCGCGACCCTCACCACCCGCGTCGCCGACGGCTCTGCCCGCCCGGTGGAACGCTCTCTGGACATGCCCGTGCGCCCCGCCGGTCCGGTCTTCGGCATCAAGCCGCAGTTTGACGAGGCCGCGGCAGAAGGCTCCGAAGCAGGCTTCGAACTCATCGCACTGGCCCCGGACCTCACCCCCATGCCGATGCGCGTCAAGTGGACCCTGAACCGGGTCGAGACCCGCTACCAGTGGTATCAGCTCTACGGCAATTGGAACTGGGAGCCGATCACCCGCCGCACCCGCATCGCCACAGGCGAGGCGCAGCTGGGCAGCGACCCGCTGCCGCTCTCGCAGCCGGTCGACTGGGGCCGCTATGAACTGGTCGTTGAACGCCTCGACGGTGAATATGCCTCTGCCGCCTATGACTTCTATGCCGGCTGGTACGCGCCCGAAGGCAGCACCGAGACCCCGGCGAGGCTGGAGTTGTCACTGGACCGCGACAGCTACACCCCCGGCGACACCGCCCGCCTGCGCATCGTGCCGCAGGCCGCGGGCACCGCGCTGGTCTCGGTGGTTTCCAACCATCTGATCCACCGCATGGCGGTGGATGTCCCGGCCGGCGAAACCGTGATCCCCTTGGAGGTGACCCAGGACTGGGGCAGCAGCGCCTATGTGACCGCAACCGTGATCCAGCCCGTGGCCGGCGACCGGGGGCGCACGCCCCTGCGCGCCCTGGGTCTGGCCCACGCCGGCGTCACCCAGCCCGGCCAGCAACTGGAGGTCGCCATTGACGTCCCCGAGGTGGCCCGCCCGCGCGGCACGCAGACCGCAAAGCTCCGCGTCACTGGCGCGGCGGAGGGCGAAGAGGTCTGGCTCACCGTCGCCGCCGTGGACCTCGGCATCCTCAACCTCACCGGCTTCACCAGCCCCGACCCCAGCGCGCATTACTATGGCCAGCGTCGGCTGGGGATGGAGCTGCGTGACGTCTACGGCCGCCTGATCGATCCCGGCAACGGTGCCATGGGCCGCATCCGCTCCGGCGGTGATGCGGACAGCGGCATGAAGATGCAATCGCCGCCACCAATCCAGGACCTTGTGGCGCTGTTCTCCGGCCCGCTGAAGGTGGACGAAAACGGCGAGGCGGAATTCCCCCTGACGCTCCCCGCCTTCAACGGCACCGTGCGGCTGATGGCGGTCGCGTGGTCGGGCAAGGCTGTGGGCCAGGCCGAGGCCGACATGCTGGTGCGCGACCCGGTAGTGGTCACCGCCTCCCTTCCGCGCTTCCTGGCGCCAGGCGATGAAAGCCGCACCCGGATCGAAATCGTCCACGCCGACGGCCCCGCCGGAGACATGCAGCTGACAGCAACCACCGCAGGCGGTCTGACGCTCGGCACCCTGCCCGCCGCCGTCACGCTGGCGGAGCAGGGCAAGACAGTGCTGGACCTCCCGGTCACGGCAGAAACTGTGGGCGACCACGAGCTGGCCCTCACCCTCACCACCCCGGACGGGCAGGAGCTGCGCCAAACCCTGCGGATGCCGGTCCGCGCCAATGATCCGGTGACGTCTGAGATCCGCCGTTTCACCTTGGCGGCCGGCGATACCTTCCTGTTCAGCAAGGACGTCTTCGCGGGCCTCCGCCCCGGCACCGCCCACGCCACCATCTCCTCTGGCCCGCTCGCCAAGTTCGACGTGCCGGGCCTCTTGGCGGAGCTGGACCAGTACCCCTACGGCTGCACCGAGCAGGTGACCTCCAAGGCGCTGCCGCTCCTCTACCTCAGCAGCGTGGCGCAGGCCGCGGGGCTGGGGAACGGCCCGGCGGTGGACGCGCGTATCAACGCCGCCATCCGCCAGGTGCTGACCCGCCAGGCTCCCAGCGGCGCCTTCGGGATGTGGCGCGCGGACAGCGGCGAGTTCTGGCTGGACGCCTATGCCAGCGACTTCCTCAGCCGCGCCCGCGCGCAAGGTTACGCGGTCCCGCAGCAGGCCTTTGCCCAGGCGATGGACAACCTGCGCAACCGCATCAACTACGCCCCGGATTTCGACAAGGGCGGCGAGGAGATCGCCTATGCCCTCCTGGTGCTGGCCCGCGAAGGCGCCGCCCAGATGGGCGACCTGCGCTACTACGCCGATGTGAAGGGCGAGGCCTTTGCCACCCCCCTCGCTGCCGCCCAGCTGGGCGCGGCCCTTGCGGCCTATGGCGACCAGCGCCGCGCCGACCGTATGTTCGCCCGCGCCGCGCAGATGATCGGCGCTGAGGCGCAGGGCGAAGCCCGCCTCTGGCGCGCCGACTTCGGCACAAGGCTCCGCGATACCGCCGGTGTTCTGGCCTTGGCGGCTGAGGCCGGATCGGAAACGGTGGACCGCGCCAGCCTGACGGCACGGCTCTCGAACGCGAGCGGTATCCGCTCCACACAAGAATCCGCGTGGACCCTGATGGCCGCCCATGCCCTGGCCCAGAACCCCGAAGACTCCGGTCTTCTGGTCAACGGCCAGCCCGTCCAGGGCCCGTTTGTGCAGGCCGCGGACGGACAAAACACGCCGGAACTCGCCCTGACCGCCGCCAGCGGCCGCACCGCGAAAATCACCCTCACCACCCTTGGCGTGCCCAAGGTCCCGCCCGCCGCGGGCGGCTTCGGCTACACCATCGAGCGCAGCTACTACACGCTGGAGGGCCAGCCGCTGGACGCGCACTCCCTGCAGGCGGGCGCGCGCTTTGTGGCGGTCCTGCGTGTGAAGCCGCACGAAAAGACCGGTGCGCGGCTGATGATCAACGACCCGCTGCCCGCGGGATTTGAGATCGACAACCCGAACCTCCTGCGCTCCGGTGATCTGCGCGATCTCGACTGGCTGAACCCGGCTGAGGCCGAACACGCCGAATTCCGCAGCGACCGCTTCCTGGCGGCAGTGAACGTGCGTGATGCCTCCGCGGTCACGCTGGCCTATGTGGTCCGCGCGGTGACGCCCGGCGTGTTCCACCACCCCGCCGCCTCGGTTGAGGACATGTACCGCCCCGCCTACCGCGCCCGCACCGGTACGGGGCGGGTGGAAGTCAGGTGAGACGCTGGCTGAACAATACGGAGGGCAGCGCCCGGCCCGGCGGGGTGGAAGCGAAGCGCCCACCCCGTGGGGGGCGGGACGGGCGCTG
>NZ_JBHUPT010000037.1:0-2998 GCF_049056525.1 Leisingera coralii
ACGGGCGCTGCCCGGCGGTGCCGCCGGGCAAGAGGTGGAAACGAAGCGCTTTGGCCTTGGCGGTGCTGATTGCGGTGATTTTCGCCGCGTGGCGCACCTTCGACGCTTGGATCGACCGCACAGACCTCCCCCTCACCCTCACTGAGACCTCCACCGAAGTCCTCGACCGCAAAGGCAAACTCCTGCGCGCCTACCCGGTCGGCACCGGCCTCTGGCGCCTCGCCGTCCAGACCGCCGACGTCGACCCGCAATTCCTCGGCATGCTGCTGCGCTACGAGGACAAGCGCTTCCGCTCCCACGCAGGCGTCGACCCCATCGCCCTCATCCGCGCCGCGGGCCAGGCACTGTGGAACGGCCGTGCGGTTTCAGGCGGCTCCACCCTCACCATGCAGGTCGCGCGCCTCTTGGAGGACGGCACCACCGGCCGCTGGTCCGGCAAGCTGCGCCAGATGCGGGTGGCACTGGCGCTGGAACGCCGCCTCAGCAAGGATCAGATCCTCACCCTCTACCTGACCCACGCCCCCTATGGCGGCGCGGCTGAGGGCATCCGCGCGGCAACCTACAGCTGGTTCGGCAAGGAGCCGAAACGCCTGACCCCGGCAGAGGCCGCGCTGCTGGTCGCCCTGCCGCAATCCCCCGAACGCCGCCGCCCCGACCGTTTCCCAGAGGCCGCCAACGAGGCCCGCGACCGGGTGCTGGAACGGATGCAACGACAGGGTTTCCTGACCAACGAACAGGCCGAGGCCGCCCGCCGCACCCCGCTGCCACAGCGCATGGCCGCCTTCCCGCGCCTTGCCCCGCATCTGGCGGACCGGGTGAGGGCAGAGCACCCCGGCCAGCGCCAGCTGCGCCTGACCCTCGACGGCGCGGTGCAATCGCGGATGCAGCAGCTGCTGGCTGAGGCCGTCCGCGGCACCGGCCCGCGCCTCTCCGCCGCGCTGATTGCCGCCGACCACCAGACCGGCGAGGTGCTGGCGCTGGCCGGCTCCCCCGCCTATTCCGATGCGCAAAGGCGCGGCTTCGTCGACATGACCCAGGCGGTCCGCTCCCCGGGCTCGACCCTGAAACCGCTGATCTACGGCCTCGCCTTCGACCAGGGGCTGGCGCACCCGGAAACCCTGATCCACGATGGTCCCGTCAACTTCGCGGGTTACGCGCCGCAGAACTTCGACGGCGAATTCCGCGGCGACATCCGCCTGCGCGAGGCGCTGCAATTGTCGCTCAACATCCCCGTGGTGAAACTGACGCAGGAGCTTGGCCCGGCCCGGGTGATGGCCTCCCTTCGCGCCAGCGGCGCCACTCCTGAACTGCCCGGCGGCGCGCCGGGGCTGGCGCTGTCACTCGGCGGGCTGGGCATCAGCCTGCAGGACATGGTGCAGCTCTACGCCGGGCTGGCCGCAGGCGGGCAGGGGCCGCGCTTTCGCGTGATGCAGGGCGCAGCACCGCAGCCCGCAGGCCGTCTGATCTCGCCCGAGGCCGCCTGGCAGGTCGCGGACATCCTGCGCGGCTTGCCGGTGCCCTCGGGCGCCCGTGCAGGGACCCTCGCCTACAAGACCGGCACTTCCTACGGCCACCGCGATGCTTGGGCGATCGGCTGGGACGGGCGCCATGTGATCGGCATCTGGATGGGCCGCGCCGACGGCACTCCGGTTCCTGGCATTTTCGGCGGCGATCTGGCCGCCCCGGTGCTGTTTGAGGCCTTTGGCCGCCTGAAACCCGCGCTCGACCCCTTACCGCCGCCGCCGCCCGCCACGCTGATCGTCAGTTCCGCCGAACTGCCCCAGCCCTTGCGGCGTTTCCGACCCCGCGATGCGGCCTTTTCGGACCCTGCCGATGCACCGGAGCTGATCTTCCCCCCCGAAGGCGCCCGGCTGGCGCTGGAGGGCGCGGACCTCACGCTCAAACTCCGCGGCGGCACCGCCCCTTTCCTGGTGATGGCGAACGGTCAGCCCGTGCTGTCAGGCCAGCACCGCCGCGAGTTCACCCTGCCCAGCCCCGGCCCAGGCTTTTCCTCGCTGGTGATTGTCGATGGCGCGGGGCGCTCCGACCGGGTTAACCTGCGGATTGATTGATCCCTGCTTTTGTCCCGAGGCCCTTTCATGCTGAAACCCCTGCTCGCCGCCTGCACAATTGCCCTGACAGCCCCCGCTGGCTGGGCCGCCTGTGCCACCGATGCCGAGATCACCGCCTTCGTGGAGAGCTTCCTGGCCAAGACCCCGGCCCAGGCGCTCTCCCCCGGCGGCAGCATGGCGGACGCGCTCTGCACCCAGGCCAAACTCGCCGCCGCGCTGGAGCCGCATTTGGGCCCGGTCATCGGCTACAAGGCGGGCCTCACCAGCAAGCCGGCGCAAGACCGATTTGGCGCTACCGAACCCGTGCGGAGCCTGCTGTTTCAGAACATGATGCTGGAGGACGGCACCGCGGTGAACACCCCTTGGGGCGCGATCCCGATGGTCGAGGCCGATCTGGTTCTGGTGGTCGCGGACGAAGGCATCAACAGCGCAACAACGCCTGAGGAGGCCCTGGCCCATATTTCCGCCATCCGCCCCTTTATCGAATTGCCCGACCTGACCCTGGCCAAGGACCAGCCCTTCACGGCGGAAACCATCACCGCAATGGGCGTCGGCACCAGGCTGGGGGTGCTGGGCGCGCCGGTACCGGTGGAGGACCCGGCAGCGATGGCCCGGATGCTGGAGGAGATGACCGTCACGATGCGCGATGCCGACGGCGGGGTGCTGGTGCAGGCGCCGGGCCGGGCGGTGCTGGGCAGCCCGGTGAACGCGGCCCTATGGCTGCGCTCCAAAGGTGTGGAGTTCAAGGCAGGCGACCTGATCTCCGTTGGCTCTTTTGGCCCGCTTTTCCCGCCGCAGGCAGCCAAGGGCGGGGTCAGCGTGACCTACGAGGGCCTGCCAGATGACCCGGTGGTTACAGTGAACTTCAAGGAGTAATCGGCGGCTGGCTGGATGAGGTCTTCCGCTTCGGGCGCAGCCCGAAGCGG
>NZ_JBHUPT010000038.1:0-60726 GCF_049056525.1 Leisingera coralii
GCCGCGCCTTTGGCGCGGCGCCGGGCCCAACCAGAGCGGTGTCCGCCAGGACGCCTGCGATGGGCGGGAGTACTCCCCGGTCCAGCGGGCGGTCCCGGCTGAGGCTGCTTAGCGCCGCCCCTCGCGCAGCCAGCCGGCCGTCAGGAAAAACGCCGCCATCACCAGCGCCAGCCAGGCGGGCAGCAGCGGCCCCTGGGACACCGACAGTGTTTCATAGGCCTCGCGCGGGGTCAGGCCGATCCAGCCGCGCCCGGCAGCCGGCCGCCCGGCCCGCACGCTGCGCAGGGCGGGCATCCCGTCCTCCAGCCGCAGCACCCCGCCGCGCAAAGGCGCCAGCACCGGGGCCAGCACAGCGCCAGAGGCCAGGGTCTCCTCGAACTCCTTCGGTGCGGCAGGCCCTAGGCCGGCCACCGCGGTCTTGCCGCCTTCTTCCAGCCGGTACAGCCCCGCTTCCGGCCCCTCATAGCGGGTTTCCCACTGGCCCGGCGCGGTCTGGCGCAACGCCAGCTCCACCGTGGATCCATCCGGATTGGTCACCGTGACAGGGCCGGCCGCGCCTGCCAGCGTCCGGCGCAGAATGCGCATCCGCTGGCCCGAGGTCTCGGCCCACAGCGCCTCCTCCTCCAGTTCCGGCTCCTTCATCATCCAATGCGCCAATCGCCTGAGCAGCTCCAGCTGCGGCCCGCCACCCTCATAGCCGCGGCTCCACAGCCAGGCGTGGTCGGAGGCCAGCAGCGCCACCCGGCCTTCACCCACCCGGTTCAGAACCAGCAAGGGGCGCTCGCCGGTGCCACTCATCAGCACATGCCCCTCCGGCGCGCGCAGCTCAATCTGGCGCAGCCAGCGGCCCCAGTCCGCCGCCCCTTCCAGGCCGGAGGTCACCGGATGCTGCTTGCCCAGATCGGTGACTTCCGGGCGGTAAGGCTCTTCCAGCACCCGCGCCGAGGGTTCCGCAGGCAGGATCAGCGACAGCGGCGAGCGGTAGATGCTGTCGGCGCTGGCGAAATCCGGCCCCGCGGCCACCAGCACCGCGCCGCCGCCCATCGCATAATTCGCCACATTGTCGAGGTAGACCGCCGGCAGGATGCCGCGCCGCTTGTAGCGGTCAAAGATGATCAGGTCGAAGTCATTGATCTTTTCCAGGAACAGCTCGCGCGTCGGGAAGGCGATCAGCGACAGCTCCTCCACCGGCACCCCGTCCTGTTTCTCGGGCGGGCGCAGGATGGTGAAATGCACCAGGTCCACCGCGCTGTCGGATTTCAATAGGTTGCGCCAGGTGCGCCCGCCCGCGTGCGGCTCGCCCGAGACCAGCAGAACCCGCAGCCGGTCGCGCACCCCGTTGATCTGCACCAGCGCGGCATTGTTTCGCGCGGTCAGCTCACCCGGCTCTTCCGGGACGGAGAACTGGATCACGTTGCGGCCGCCGTGCTGCAGCACCATCGGCAGCTCGAAATCGACCCCGACCGGCAGGGTAAAGCGCTGCGGCGCATCGCCTCCGACCGAGATGTCGAGATCGGCAAAACCGCCCTGAACTGGCACCGCGCCCTGATCCTCGATCCGCAGCGTCAGCGTCACCGGCTCGCCGATGATGGCAAAGCCGGGGGCGTTCTTGACGATCAGGCGGCGGTCCCAGTCGTCTTCGCGGCCGGTCAGCAGCAGATGCATCGGCGCCGGCAGGTTCAGAACCTGGTCCGCGTCATGCACCTGGCCGTCCGACAGGGCGATGATGCCCGCGACCCGCGCCCGCGGCTCATCCGCCAGCGCCCCGGCAATGGCGCTCATCAGCTGGGTGCCCTCATCGCCCGCGCCATCCGCAACGGTGACCCAGCGCACCTCGGTGCCGGGCCGGTTCGCCAGCGCTGCCTTCAGCTGGGTTCGGGCGCGGGCCATCTGCTCCGGGCGGCCGCGCAGCTGCTGGCTGGCGGTCTGGTCCTCGGCGACGATCACGATGTCATCCAGGGGGGCGCGGTCCTCGCTCTGATGCACCGGGCCGGACAAGGCAGCCAGCAGCACCAGCGCCGCCAGCGCCCGCAGGCCCCAGCCCGACAGCCCCTTCCACAGCCCCAGGATCAGCGCCGCCAGGGTCACCGCACCCGCGGCCCAGATCACGGGCCAGGGCACCAGCGGGTCGAACAGGATCGTCTGTGTCATCGCATCCGCTCCCTATTGCCCCAGCCGGTCCAGCAGGGCCGGCACATGCACCTGGTCGGATTTGTAGTTGCCGGTCAGCACATGCATCACCAGGTTGACGCCGAACCGGAACGCCAGCTCCCGCTGCCGCTCGCCGGCATAGCCGCGCCCGACCGGCAGCAAGGGCCGGCCGTTTTCATCCACCGCCCAGGCCGCGGCCCAGTCGTTGCCGCCGATCACCACCGGCGTCACCCCGTCATTTAGGTTGCGGAACGGGATGCCCTCGGCCTGCTCCGCATCGGGCGGCGCCGCCTCCACCCAGACCGGACCGCGGCTGTGGCGGCCCGGGAAATCCTGCAGCAGGTAGAAGGCGCGGGTCAGCACATGGTCCTCCGGCACCACCTCCAGCGGCGGAATGTCCAGCGGCAGGGCAATTTGCTGCAACCGCCGCGACGCCGGGCTGGTCGCGCCCGAAGACGACAGATCGGCGTCGCGGGTGTCGAACAGGATCATCCCGCCCGCCCGCAGATAGGCGTTCAGCTTTCCGTAAGCCTCGGACGAAGGCAGCGGCTGGTCGCGGGTAACGGGCCAGTACAGCAGCGAGTAAAACGCCAGCTCATCCCGCTCCAGATCCACCGCTGCCGGGTTGGCCGGCTCCACCGAGGTGCGGAAGAACAGCGTGTCCGACAGCCCCCGCAGGCCCGCCTCGGCAACCCGGTCGACCTGAGGATCGCCGGTCAGCACATGTGCCAGCACCAGTTCCGAGGCCAGCTCGGCGGCCCGGAAATCCTCCGGCGAAGGCACGTCCTGCGCCCGAAGCTGCTGCGGAGCGGCCAGTGCCGCCAGCCCCACAGCCGCCGCCAGCGCCGCCGTGCGCGCGCCGCCCAGCAGGCCGGAGACCGCCAGCGTGCCCAAAACGTCCAGCGCCAGCAGCGCCAGCGCCAGGGTCAGCAGCGCCCCGCCCAGCGGCATCTCCTGCGGGGCGTCATAGCCGCTGACCGCGACAAAGGCGGGCCAGCGCGCCGCCAGCAGCTCATCGCCCGGGCGCAGCACGTTGCGCGCCAGCATCCGCCGCCCGCCATCATAAACCCCGGGCCGCAGCTCCGGCCCCGCGGGGGCGGCCACCAGGTCCGGCCCCTTGACGCCCGGCAGCGTTTCCGCCGCCTCCAGCCGGCCGAACCCGTCCAGCACCTCGACCGGTGTCCAGGTGGTGCCTTCCAGATCCTCGGCCTTTGGCGTCGCCGCGGAAGAGGACACCGCCAGCCGCTCCAGCATCGACACGAACAGCCCCGACAGCGGCAGGCTGCTCCACTCCGCATTGGCCGTCACGTGAAACAATACCACCTGGCCCTGGCCCAGCGTCTTGCGGGTGACCAGCGGCGTGCCGTCCGCCAGTTCGGCGATGACGCGCTCCGCCAGCTGCGGATCGGGCTGCGCCACCACCTGCGAGCTGATCGCGACCTCCTCAGGCACCTCCAGCCCGTAGAAGGGCGAGCTCTCGGCAAAGGGCGCCAGCGTCTTCGGCTCGCCCCAGCTCATCGCGCCGCCGATGCTGCGGCCGCCAATGCGCAGGCGCACCGGCATCAGGGGTTCTTCGCCGCTGCGGGCGGTGTCGCTGGCGGCCAGCCGCGGCCCGGCAAAGCGCAACAGCAGGCCACCGTTCTCCACCCATTCGATGACCTGGTCTTCCTGGTCCGGGGCCAGCCGCGCCACATCGGCCAGCACGATCACATCCGGATTGGCGGGCAGCAGATCCGCCAGCGCGCCCTCCAGCAGCTCCGCCGAGGGCGCCAGTGCCTGGCGCAGGTAGTGCAGCGGCGACAGCAGGGCCAGGCCTTCATCGGCGCTTTCGGAGGACACCAGCGCAACCTCGCGGCGGCGCAGGCTTTCATCGGTCAGGGCCACGGCGCCCGCCGACCTCACCTCGCGGATTTCGAACCGTGACAGCCGCGCGCGCAGCTCCGCGGGCAGCGACAGCTCGGCCGAGGCGCTGCGGGCGCCATCGGCAAAGCGCAGCGGCAGCGCCGCCAGGCTGCGCTCGGTTCCGCCCGGGTCCTTGCCCTGGGCCACAACCGCGACCTCCTGCGCGGGCCCCGCACGGCTGCGCTGCACCGTCAGCTCGATCGCCCCGCCGGTATAGCTGGCGGGCATCAGCCCCAGCACCGGCGCGGGCTGTTCATAGACTTCGATCCCGCCGCGGCGGCTCAGCGCCTGGACCAGCCCCTCGCGGCCCGGATACTCCAGCCCGTCGCTGAACCAGACGGTGTCAAAGCGGCCCTCGGCGCCGTCAATCGCCTCCAGCGCCTGCGCCAGCTGCTCCGGTCCCGGCTGCCAGGGCAGGGGCACCAGCCCGGCCAGCTGCCGCTGCCAATCGCTGGCCGCACGGAACAGCAGCGGTTCCGGCGCGCTCAGGCGCAGGACGGCCACCGGGCGTCCGGCACGGCCTGCCTCCTCCAGCTGCACCGCGGCCTGGGCGGTGGTCTGTTTCCACTCCGCGGCACCGCCCCAGCTCGCATCCATCACGACGAGCAGCGGCCCGCTGCCGCCGGTCTCCTCGGCCGAAGGGTTCAGCACCGGACCGGCCAGCCCGATGATCGCCGCCGCAACCGCCAGCGTCCTCAGCAGCAAGAGCCACCAGGGCGTGCGGTCCGACAGGCTCTCGTCGTCCTTCAGCCCCAGCAGCAGCGTCACCGCCGGGAACGGCTGGCGCCTGGGCGCAGGCGGCACCGCGCGCAGCAGCAGCCATAGTACCGGCAGGGCCAGCAGGCCCAGCAGCAGCCAGGGCGCGGTAAAGCCGATGCCCGCAATCATTGTCATGGCGCGGTCCGCTCCATTGCGTGATAGAGCCACATCAGCGCGTTCTGCGCTGAGTCGCCAGTGTGATGCTGCCCGAACCGCCATCCCGCCTCGTGGCACAGCCGCTCCAGGGCCGCGCGCCGCTCCGCCAGCCGGCCCAGATAGCGCTCCTGCAGGGCAGAGGCCTTCAGTGTTTCATGTGTAACACCGCCTCCAATGCTCTCGAACAGGGTGCGCCCGGAAAACGGAAACGCCTCCTCCGCCGGGTCCAGAACCTGCAGCAGCACGCCCCGGACGCCGCGCGCGGCTGCCTTGGACAGCGCCTGCTCCATCGGCTCATAGGGGCCCAGGAAATCCGAGATGAACAGGGCGCGCGTGTGCGGGATCAGCGCGCGGCCGTTGGGCGGTGAGTAATCTTCCTCTTCGTCGTCCGACAGCGCTTCGGCCAGCCGCAGGATCTGCACATTGCCGCGCCGGGGCGGCAGGCTGCCGCCAGTGAGGCCCACCCGCTCGCCGCCGTGCACCATCAGCACCGACGCGGCGAGGCCTAGGAGCCGGGCCTGATCAATTTTCTGCGGCAGCTTGGCCGAGGAGGCGAACCGCATCGACGCACCGGTATCCACCCACAGATGCACCGTCTGCGAGATATGCCATTCCCGCTCGCGCACGTATTGGATGTCGCCCATGGCAGAGCGCCGGTGGTCGATCATCCGGCGGCTGTCGCCCGCCTGGGCCGGGCGGTACTGCCAGAAATCATCCCCAGTGCCGGCCCGGCGGCGGCCATGCTCGCCCATCAGCACCGACCCGGCCAGATGCCGCGCCTGCACCAGGAGCGGCGGAAAGGCGCTGGCCTCGGCCTCCGCCCGGTGCCGCAGTCCAACTGCGGCCTGAGAGGCGGCAGGCCTGGTCACGCGGCGGCCCCGGTCCGGGCCAGATCTGCTGCGGTTTCCTCGATCAGGGCCGCCAGGCTGTCACCGCGCGCACGGGCGGCAAAGTTCAGCTGCATCCGGTGGCTGAGGACCGGCTTGGCCATGTCCAGCACATCCTCGGCATTGGGCGCCAGCCGCCCCTCCAGCAGCGCCCGCGCCCGCACCGCCAGCATCAGGGCCTGCGCCGCCCGCGGACCCGGCCCCCAGGCCACGGTCTGCGCCACATGCTCCGACACGCCGGGTTCTTCAGGGCGGAACGCGCGCACCAGGTCCAGGATCATTTCCACCACCGACTCGCCCACCGGCATCCGCCGCAGCAGGGTCTGCGCTTCGATCAGCTCAGCAGCGGTAAACACCTGATAAGCCTCCGCCTCCTCTGCCCCAGTCGTGGCCAGCAGAATGTCCCGCTCGGTCGCGCGGTCGGGATAGTTCACGTCGATCTGCAACAGGAACCGGTCCAGCTGCGCCTCCGGCAGCGGATAGGTGCCCTCCTGCTCAATCGGGTTCTGGGTCGCCAGCACATGGAACGGCGCGCCAAGGGAGCGGTCCTCGCCCGCCACCGTCACCATCCGCTCCTGCATCGCCTGCAGCAGCGCCGACTGGGTGCGCGGGCTGGCGCGGTTGATTTCATCCGCCATCAACAGCTGACAGAACACCGGCCCCGGCACAAACCGGAACGACCGGTGCCCGTCGGCGGCAGTATCCAGCACCTCGGAGCCCAGAATGTCGGCGGGCATCAGGTCCGGGGTGAACTGGATCCGGTTGCCGTCCAGCCCCATCACCGTGCTCAGCGTCTCCACCAGCCGGGTCTTGCCCAGGCCGGGCAGGCCGATCAGCAGCCCGTGGCCGCCGCACAGCAGCACCGAGAGGGTGAGGTCCACCACCCGTTCCTGGCCGATGAACCGTTTGGTGATCGACGCGCGCGCTTCCTGCAGCTTGGCTTCCAGCGCCTCGATGCCGGCCAGCAGATCGTCCGTTTCAGGCATGACATTCCTCGTTTCCCGGATATATGCTGTTACTCTATCGTGCTGACAGGAAATGGCAAAAGCAATGAGCGGACAAAACCCCGTGACACCCGATGCCGAAGGCCTTGCCGCGGCAGCAAAAGCGGCTGGAAAAGAGGCGGGTAAGCGCGGAGGTTTGCCGCCCGTCCACCTGTGGAACCCGCCGTTCTGCGGTGATCTGGACATCCGCATCGCCCGCGACGGCAGCTGGCATTACCTCGGCACGCCCTTCAACCGGTTCGAACTGGTCAAGCTGTTTGCCTCGATCCTCAAGCTGGAGGACGGCAAGTATTTCCTGGTCACCCCGGTCGAGAAGGTCGGCATCACCGTTGAGGACGCGCCCTTTGTGGGAGTGGACTTCGAAGCTGCGGGGCAGGGGCGCGATCAGCTTATCACCTTCACCACCAATATCGGTGATACCGCAGCGGCCGGCCCGGAGCACCCGGTCCGGGTGGAGCGCGATGGCAGCAGCGGCGAGCCCGCGCCTTATGTCATGGTGCGGGCCGGGCTGGAGGCCTTGATCGACCGCAAGAGCTTCTACCGGCTGGTGGAGCTGGGCGAGCACCACGACGGCTGGTTCGGCGTCTGGTCCGGCGGGGCGTTCTTCCCGCTGATCCCGTCGCCAGAGCTGGAAGCAGATTAACTCCTCCGGCATCCTGATGGGTCATCGCCCGGCCGATAAGCCGGGCAGCGCCCGACCCTCCCCACGGGAGGGCGCTTGTGCGCCCACCCAGGGTCAGGCGCTGCCCTCTTGACTTCCTTCAAGCCTCACACCCGGCTGCCGCCCAGCGGCTCCGCCAGCTTGGGCCGCCTGTCCTGCGCAACAACCACACCCAGCCCGACCACAGCGGCTCCAACAGCCTGCGGCCACTCCCAGCTCTCCCCCAGGAAGAGCATCAGGATCATCACATAGAACGGCGCCAGGTTGGTGTGGAAGGAGGCCAGCGCCACTCCCAGCCGGTCCACCGAGGACAGCCACAGCAGCTGGCTCAGCATCACCGATACCAGGCCGAAGATCAGCAGCATCTGCAACTGGTGGCCGGTGACCGGCGCCCGCGGCAGCCATTCACCACCCAACAGCGCCGTGCCAAGGGTCATCACACATGCCAGCAGCAGCCCGCCGCAGATGGTGACGGAGCTGCGCCCTGCCGGGGACAGATCCGGCAGCGCCCGCACCGCGGCGGAGCTCGCCCAGGTGTAGAGCGTGATCGCAACCGCGGCGGCGGCTGCGCCCAGCCCCAGCTCCGCCCCGCTGAGGGAAGAAGTGGCAATCACCCCGCCCAGAACCGTCGCCGCCGCGCCCAGCAGGAACCGCACGCCCAGCCGCCGCTGGCCCTGCAGCATCTCGATCACCCCGCCGATCACCGGCGCCGCCGAACAGATCAGCGCCGCAGTCACCGCGTTGGTCAGCACCTGCGCCTGGATGATCAGATAGGCGCTGGTGCCAAAGCCGAAAAAGCCGATCATCAGCCCCTTGCGCCAGGGCGCGCGCAGCAGGGCCTGCACGCCTTCCCGCATCCCCCACAGCAGCAGGATGCCGGCCGCCGCCAGCGCCAGCCGCGCCGCCAGCAGCACCACCGGCGGCCAGGTCTGCAGCAGCACCTCCGCCGCCGGAAACCCCGCGGCCCAGGTGATCATCGCGGCGGCGGCCAGGGCGTTGCCGCCAAGCGCCCGGGCGGGCGGCGAGGCGTGTTCGCCTGCGGGCAGGCGCTCAGGACTCATCGTCATGGCTGCTATCCTTTGAAATTCCAGCGAAAAATTGCCGGTTTTCCCGGCACGCAACCAGAGCCTGCAAGGCCTGTCTTGCGGGAAAGCGACAATGCGTCGTTTTCTGTGTCTTGGCCTCATGGATTCGCGCGCGATAAACCACCGTGAAGCCAGGAGGACCCGCATGCCCAGATTCGCAGCCAACATCTCGATGCTGTTTGCCGAGCTGCCCTATCTCGACCGGTTCCAGGCCGCCGCCGCGGCCGGGTTCGAGGCGGTGGAAATCCTCTACCCCTATGAGCTCGCCGCCAAGGAAACCCAGCGCGCGCTGCTGGCCAATGGCCTGGAGCTGTTGCTGATCAACGCACCGCCGCCGAATTACACCGGCGGCATGCCCGGCTATGCGGCAGTGCCCGAGGGCACCGACCGCTTCCAGCGCGACATCCGCCGGGTGCTGCGCTACGCCGAGGCGCTGAAGGCCGGCAAGATCCATGTGATGGCCGGTTACGCCAAGGGGCCGGAAGCGCAGAAGACCTTTGTCGAAAACCTGCAATGGGCGGCCGACCGGGCACCGGAGCAGCAGTTCACCATCGAACCTCTGAACAGCGGCGACCAGCCCGGCTATTTCCTCGATGACTACACCCTGGCGGTGGAGGTGCTGGAGGCGGTGGACCGGCCCAACGTCGGCCTGCAGTATGACGCCTACCACGCTCAGCTGATCCATGGCGACGCGGCAAAGGTGTGGGAGACCTTTGGCAGCCGCGCGGTGCATGTGCAGATCGGCGCCGCACCCGGACGCTGCGAGCCGGGCACCGGGCCGGTGGATTTCCAGGAGCTGTTCGCCGCCATCGACGCCAGCGGCTATGACGGCTGGGTCAGCGCCGAATACACCCCCTCGACCCGGCGCACCGAAGACAGCCTGGGCTGGATGCGCTGACCGCCAAGCCGCTCTGCGCAGGCACCTGTGCAGCGGCGCAGATTGTTCCGCATTCAGGGCACCGCATATCTCCTGCAGCACCCGGCCGCCGCCGCCAAGGAGACAGCCATGATCCCCGCCCGTTTCGCGCCTCTTCTGTCCGGCTTCCTGATGTCGCTGATGATGTCCTCGATCGTGTCGGGCGTCTCCACCCTGCGGGGGAGCGGTACAGGGGAGGGCTTTGCCGCTGCCTGGCTGACCGCCTGGGCCTGCAGCTGGCCGGTGGCCTTCCCGGTTGTGCTGCTGGTGGCGCCGCTGGTGCGCCGCATCGTGGACATCGCCATCCGCAACCCGGATGCGGCATGACGCCCGCGGATGGCCGGAATACACATTCGATAATTGAAATGTATTGGCTGGCACGGCATAAAGCGCAGGACCAGTGAAAGGATGCCGCCAATGCTGCCCGCCCGTTTTGCCCCTGTGGTGTTCAGCCTGATCCTGTCGGGGCTGATGTCATTCATCGTGACCGGCGTGGCGACCTGGAAGGCGCTTGGGTTTGGTGCCGGGTTTACCGGTGACTGGATGCAGGCCTGGTCGCTCAGCTGGCCGATTGCCTTTGCCGTGGCCTTCACCGCGGCACCCATGGTGCGCAGGCTGGTGGCCAGGCTGGTCAAGCAGCCCGCAGGAGGCTGAAGAGGTCCGGAAAGGCCTCCCGCCCGCTGCAAGCTGCATCAAAGATGCAGCAGCAGCCGTTGGGCGTGGCGCCGCTGGCGCGGCGCAAAGGGTTTTGCTGAGAAGCCCCTAAGGGCAGGACTGCCCTTGAGGGGCGTTTCCGATTGTTTTCAGGGCAAGCCGCGCGGGACGCGCGGAGGCTGGCGCCTCCCTTGACCCGGAGCCGAACCGCTGCGCGTCCCATCGCGCCGCGTCAGCGGCGCCCGGCCCAACGGGATGAGACCGGCAGGCCGTAGCCGGGCGGGAGCGCCCCGCCGGCCTCGTGGGGCGGCTCTTAGTGTGCTTCAGCCCAGTTCTGGCCGCGGCCGGCATCCACCACCAGCTTCACGTCCAGATGCACCGCCGGGTCGGCGGCGTTCTCCATCACCTGGCGCGCGGCTGCGATGGTTTCCTCCACCGCCGCTTCCGGCACTTCGAAAAGCAGTTCGTCGTGCACCTGCAGCAGCATCCGCGCGGGCAGATGGGCGATGGCGTCGGGCATCCGGATCATCGCCCGGCGGATCACATCGGCGGCAGTGCCCTGGATCGGCGCGTTGATCGCCGCGCGCTTGGCAAAGCCCGCCTTCGGCCCCTTGGCATTGATCTCCGCGGTGTGGATCTTGCGCCCGAACAGGGTCTGCACATAGCCATGCTCCTTGGCGAATTCCACCGTCGAGTCCATGTACTTGCGGATGCCCGGGAAGCGCTCGAAATAGCGGTCAATGAAGCCCTGGGCGTCCTTGCGCGGAATGCGCAGGTTGCGGGCCAGGCCAAAGCCGGAAATGCCATAGATCACACCAAAGTTGATCGCCTTGGCTTGACGGCGGATTTCCGGCGTCATCTCCTCCAGCGGCACTTCGAACATCTCGGACGCGGTCATCGCGTGGATGTCCTGGCCCTCGGCAAAGGCCTGCTTCAGCGTGTCGATCCCGGCCATGTGGGCGAGAATGCGCAGCTCGATCTGGCTGTAGTCGAGCGACAAGAGCACGTTGCCCTCTTCCGCCACGAACGCCTCGCGGATGCGGCGGCCTTCCTCGGTGCGCACAGGGATATTCTGCAGGTTCGGATCGGTCGAGGCCATGCGGCCGGTGCTCGCCCCGGTCTGGGCGTAGGAGGTATGCACCCGCCCGGTGTCCGGGTTGATATGGTCCTGCAGCGCGTCGGTGTAGGTCGACTTCAGCTTCGAAAGCTGCCGCCAGTCCAGCACCCGCGCGGGCAGGTCGTGTTCGGTGGCCAGATCCTCGAGGATATCGGCGCCAGTGGCATAGGCGCCGGTCTTGCCCTTCTTGCCACCCGGCAGCGCCATCTTGTCGAACAGGATCTCGCCCAGCTGCTTGGGGGAACCGACGTTGAAGCTCTCGCCCGCCAGCTCGTGAATCTCCGCTTCCAGCGCGGCCATCTTCTGAGCGAAGGCATTGGACATGCGCGAGAGCGTATCGCGGTCGACCTTGATGCCGTTGCGCTCCATATCCGCCAAGACCGGCACCAGCGGCCGCTCCAGCGTTTCATAAACCGTGGTGACCCGCTCCTGATGCAGCTGCGGCTTGAACAGCTGCCACAGGCGCAACGTGATGTCGGCATCCTCGGCGGCATAAGGCACCGCGTCGTCAATCGGCACCCGGTCAAAAGTGATCGCCGATTTGCCGGAGCCCAGCAGCGGCTTGATCGGGATCGGCGTGTGGTCGAGGTAGCGTTCGGACAGCGTGTCCATCCCATGCCCATGCAGGCCTGCGTGCAGGGCATAAGACATCAGCATGGTGTCGTCGATCGGCGCCACGTCCACCCCGTAGCGGTGCAGGATCTTGGCGTCGTATTTCATGTTCTGGCCGATCTTGAGGATCGCCGGGTCTTCCAGAACCGGCTTCAACAGCGCCACCGCTTCCTCCAGCGGCATCTGCCCCTCCGATAGCCCCTCGCCGCCAAACAGATCATCGCCCCCGGCCTTGTGCGCCAGCGGGATATAGCAGGCCTCGCCCGCCTCGACGCACAGCGAGATGCCGACCAGATCTGCGACCATCTCGTCCAGGCCGGTGGTCTCGGTATCCACCGCCACCCAGCCGCGATTGCGGATCCGGTCCACCCAGACCTGCAACGCCGCCGCGTCGCGGACGCATTCGTACTTCTCCTTGTCAAACGGCACCGCTTCCGGCGCCTCCGCCGCCGCGGATACCGCTGCCGCTGCCGGCGCTTCCGGGATTGCAGGCGCATCCATGCCCAGCCGGTCGGCCATGCGCTTGGACAAGGTGCGGAATTCCATCTCGGCGAGGAAGGTCAGCAGGGTCTCCGCATCCGGCTCCAGCACCTCCAGATCGTCGAGGGTGAAGTCCAGCTCCATGTTGCAGTCCAGCTGGACGAGCCGCTTGCTGAGCTCGATCTGATCGCGCTTCTCGATCAGCGTCTGGCGCCGCTTGGGCTGCTTGATCTCTTCCGCCCGGTCCAGCAGCTCCTCCAAGGAGCCGAACTCGTTGATCAGCAGGGCGGCGGTCTTGATCCCGATCCCCGGCGCGCCCGGCACGTTGTCTACGCTATCACCGGCCAGCGCCTGCACATCCACCACCCGGTCCGGGCCGACACCGAATTTCTCCACCACACCGTCGCTGTCGATGCGCTTGTTCTTCATTGCATCCAGCATCTCGACGCCGCCGCCGACCAGCTGCATCAGGTCCTTGTCGGAGGAGATGATGGTCACCCGCCCCCCGGCCTCACGCGCCTGGCAGGCCAGCGTCGCGATGATGTCATCGGCCTCAAAGCCCTCGATCTCCTTGCAGGCGATGTTGAACGCCTTGGTCGCCTCGCGGGTCAGCGGGAACTGCGGCACCAGGTCCTCCGGCGCGGGCGGGCGGTTGGCCTTGTACAAATCGTACATCTCGTTGCGGAAGGACTTGCCGGAATAGTCGAAAATCACCGCCACATGGGTCGGCGCATCCGGGCCCTTGTTGTCCTCCACCTGCTTGAACAGCATATTGCAGAAGCCCGCCACGGCCCCGATCGGCAGCCCGTCGGATTTCCGCGTGAGCGGCGGCAGCGCGTGATAGGCGCGGAAGATGAAGGCCGAGCCGTCGATCAGATGCAGATGGCAGCCCTTGCCGAATGTTGTCCCGCTCATGGCCTGTCGCGCTCCCGTTTGAAAACCTGTTCGTGTTCTGTTTCCCGGTTATCGGTGATCCGGCAGGGAAGGGCAATTGCCGTTTGCCGCCTGTGGCAGGAACCGGCGGCGGCGGTCTGTCGCCGCGTCAGGAGGGCGGCGGGTTCCGGCAGCAGTATGCCTGTGATAGACCTCGAGCCTTCCTTCATCACACAGCAGGATCGAACCCCATGCAGCTCAACGGAAAAACGGTCATTGTCACGGGCGGCAGCGATGGCATCGGCAAGCATATCTGCCTGAAACTGGCCGCCGAGGGCTGCAAGCTGGCAATTCTGGGCCGCAATCAGGAGCGGCTGGAACAGGTGGCAGAGGAGGCCCGCAGCCTCGGCGCCCCCGAGGCGCGCAGCTATGGTGCGGACATGACCGATCCGGCGGCGATTGCGGCTGCGGCGGCGGCCATCCTCCAGGACTTCGGCAGCGTGGATATCCTGATCAACAATGCCGGTATCTGGCACAAGGCCGGGCCGCTCGACAGCATTTCCGAGGAGATGCTGATGGCCACCGTACAGACCAACCTGACCGGCCTGATGCAGCTGACCCGCCACCTGCTGCCCGCGCTGCGCGACCGGGACGAGGCCGCCATTCTCAACGTCGCCTCCAAGTCCGGCGTGGCCGCCCAGGCGGGCCAGTCGGTCTATACCGCCACCAAATACGGGGTGCGCGGCTTCACCGACGTGCTGAAGCTGGATGAGGCAGAGACCGGCGTGCGCGTCGCCGGCCTCTATCAAAGCGGCAGCAACACCGGCATGTTCGCCAAGGCGGGCGAGGAGGTCCCCAACCACATCTTCACCGAGCCGGAGGATCTGGCCGATGTGGTGGTCTTTATGCTGTCGCGCCCGCCGAAACTGTGGATGCACGAGGTGCGCGTCGAGCTCTGATCGCGGCGCCGCCTGCCGCAGCGCCTCTGTCCGCCTCAGGGGAGGGGCCTAGAACACCCCCATGCTGAGGCCCGCGCCCATCGCCAGGCCCAGCTCGCGGCAGGCCTCCAGCTCCTCTTCCGGGATCACCTTTTCCGCCAGGATCGCTTCGGGTGTCTGCGCATGGGTGCAGAGGATCAGCGGCGGCTGAACTTCCTTCAGCCGCCAGCCGGTGGCGATCCGGGCGGTCTGGCGGGCGGCGTTTTCGCCGTCCGATCCGGCACAGACCATCTGCGCATAGGGCCGCCCCTCGATCTTTCCCAGCACCGGGTAATAGCAGCGGTCGAAGAATTCCTTCATCATCCCCGACAGCGCCGCCAGGTTCTCCGGCGCGCAGAAGATATAGCCATCCGCCGCCAGCAGATCCTCCGGCCCGGCGTCCTCGGCCCGTTTCAGGATGGTCTCTGTCTCACCGCGCGCGGCCTCATACGCGGCCTCCGCCATCTGGCGGCTGCCGCCGGTGCGCGAGTGATAGACGATCAGAAGCTGTGCCATGGGCCGCAGCCTATGCACTCAGGTCGCGGGCCGGAAGCCCGGATCACTCCGCCGCCTTGGCCGCGTCCTTGTAGACGTATTTGCAGTCGCAATAGGGGCATTCCACGAACCCCTCCTCTTCGGGGATCAGCAGATAGACCCGCGGATGCCCCAGAGCGCCCTCGCTGCCGTCACAGGCCACCTTGCGACTCTCAACGATCTTGGTTTCCGGCGCTTCGATGCTCATGGCTGGCAGTCCTTTCGGTTTTCGGCTAGGCGCATTTATGAGCCAAGCAAAAACCGGGGGCAAGAGCGGCGATGAGTGCAGATGCAATCCGTATCGAGGCTTTGCGCAAAATCTACGGCGGCTACAAGGGCCAGCCGGAGAAACACGCGCTGAAGGGCGTTGATCTGACGGTGCCGCGCGGCTCGGTCTTCGGGCTTCTGGGCCCCAATGGCGCGGGCAAGTCGACGATGATCAACATCCTCGCGGGCCTGGTGCGCAAGACCTCCGGCAAGGTGACGATCTGGGGCTTCGACCAGGACGAGAACCCGCGCCAGAGCCGCGCCGCCATTGGCGTCATGCCGCAGGAGCTGAACCTCGACCCGTTCTTCACCCCGCGCGGCGCGCTGGAGGTGCAGGCGGGCCTCTATGGCGTGCCCAAGCACGAGCGCCACAGCGACGAAATCCTGCGCATGGTGGGGCTGGAGGACAAGGCGGAGGCCTATGCCCGGACGCTCTCGGGCGGCATGCGGCGGCGGCTTTTGCTGGGCAAGGCGCTGGTCCACCGCCCCTCGGTTCTGGTGCTGGATGAGCCGACGGCGGGTGTCGACATCGAACTGCGCCAGATGCTGTGGGAAAACATCCGCAAGCTGAATGCGCAGGGCATGACCATCATCCTCACCACCCATTATCTGGAGGAAGCCGAGGAGATGTGCGACGAGATCGCCATCATCAACCAGGGCGAGGTGGTGGCGCGCGATTCCAAGGCAAGCCTGCTGGGACGGCTCGATGCCAAGACGATGGTGGTGCAGCCGGCAGAGCCCGCCGAGGTGCTGCCGCAGGGCGACGGTATCGAGTCCAGCCTGCGCGAAGACGGCGCCGTGGTGCTGCGCTACCGCAGCCGCACGACCAGCGCCGAAGAAGTTCTGGCCGCAGTCCGCGCCGCCGGGATCAGCATCCGCGACGTGAAAACCGAGGAGGCGGATCTGGAAGATGTCTTCCTGTCGCTGACGAAGTCGGGTTGAGGGTTTAACTTCAGCCCTGGTTCAAAGCTACTTGCGGGCGCCAGATTGGTGCCAAGCAGACAGTCGCCGGGACCGGTTTGGGCTGCGGATGTGCAGACTAAGCGGTCATCCGGCATTAGCGCCTCTTGGACTGCCTCCACCTGATAGATACCGCCGGCATCAAACTGGTAGCCAACTTCCTCAATGGCTTTCTGCTACTTTCCCGAGGCAGCTACAATCAGTGCCCGTATTTGGAGCGCATCTTCGTTGCCTGGTCTAAGTGAAAGCGCGATATCTGCCGCAGACAATGCATCCGCATATTGGCCCAACGCGTATTTTGCCCAAGCGCGCCCTATGAAAGGGAAGAAATATTCTGGCTCAAGAGCGGTTGCCCTGTCGTAGTCCTCTACCGCGCGTCCCAACTGGTCCAGCTTGAAAAACACGTTTCCGCGGTTGTAATAGGCCTTTGCGAAATTGGGATCGATCTTCAATGCACGATTGTAGATCTTAATTGCCTGCGTATATTGACCGCGCTGCTTGCTCAAAATCCCTAGATCGATGTATGTGTCCTTAAAATCTGGATCGATCTGCACAGCCTGGTTTAGATCCTTGAGTGCAAGATCAAGATTGCCCATCCGCCGATGTGCGTTCCCGCGAAAGTAGTATGTCATGGCGAGCTTCCTGCCTGAAAACCTAGCGGCCTTGATAACTTTTGTGCATCCGGAAACGCTTAGCTTAAGGTTGCTCTCCTGAGAGCAGTCTTCCACACTCCCTGCCTGTGCCGAGTTGACTGTTAAAATTAAGAACAATAAACCAAAAAAGTTAGCTAAATGCATGCGGTCAACCCCAGATCGCCCTCTTGATTGAGGAACCCTACCAGCCGGTTTAAACAGCCTGAAGTGGTTTTTTAATCATGGCCTCGTCGGGCTTGTTGCAGTCTATCGCTGCATGCGTGAAGTATGTCCGTTTTCCGCGAAGTGCTGATGTACCCGCAATATGGATTGTGCTGTAAAGAGGGCCACGGCTGTGTGGTGAGCGAGCTTTATTGCCCGGCCAGGCTGGCCAGGCATTTGCGGAGCCGTCTTCTGCAAGGCGCTATTTTCAGGCTGAAGCCCGAAACTCTGGTCTCACCCCCGGTCAATCCGCGCCTGATAGCAGTTGTTGCGCGACGACCGGATGTGGACGTACTCCACCCGCTCATCCTCCAGGATCTTTCCGGCCCGCGCCATCATCTCCGCCTGCGGGATCACGATGCCGGTGCCATAGACGATCCGGTGATCGGCGCTGTAGCCCTTGATCAGGTAGTCCGGGGCACGCTCCAGAACCTCGGGCAGCGCCTCTCGCTCATGGCGTGCGCAATGATCGGCACAGAGGAATATGGGCCCGGTCTCGGCATAGGGTTGCGCCTCCGGAAAGGGGCGGTGGGCCAGGATCAGCATTTCCTTGCCTTTGGGAATGTACTGCAGGCAGTGGCGGCAGGGGTTGGCACCTCCGTCCGAGACAGTGCGCTCAGGCGCCTGGCCGTGGGCATCGGGGCCGCCATCCTGCAGGGCGCGGACAATATCGGTGGGCAGGGCGGTGATCTTGGTCATGGGGTTTCTCCTTTGCTGACAGCACCCTGCCCGACCCGCCCCGCTGCAATCGACCCGGATCTTGCGCATCCCGCATGGGCCGGGCGCCGCGCTGGCGCGCGGCGCGGGGGCACGTCGCGGCAGGCCCGCCCGGTGCGACTCCACATGAGAACAAAACGGGAATATCATGCGACTCATGTTTGCCGAGTTCGCCTGCCTCTCCAACTTCACCTTCCTCACCGGGGCCTCCCACCCCGAGGAGTATGCGGCCCGCGCGCTGGAGCTGGGGATCGCGGCGATCGCCATTGCCGACGAAAACTCCGTGGCGGGCATCGTGCGCGCCCATGCGGAATGCCGCGACATCGCCCGCCGGGTGCGCGAGCGGCAGGCCTGGGAGCGCCGCAACAGCCCCATCGGCCCGCCGCGCCCCGAAGGCATCGCGCCGCCACCCTCCTTCCCGCTCTATGATGTGCCGCGGCTGATTCCGGCGGCGCGGCTGGTCTTCACCGATGCGCCGGAGGTGATCGCGCTGCCGCTGAACCGTACCGGCTGGGGCAGCCTGACGCGGCTGATCTCCACCGGGCGGCTGAGGGCTCAGAAGGGCAGCTGCACCCTGCACCTTGCCGACCTGATGGAGTTTGCGGACGGGCTCCACCTGCTGCTGCTGCCGCAGGCGGGACATCTGCCCTGCGGCGCGGGCGGATGGGGGCCGCATATGGAGGGGCTGACGCGCCGCTTTGCCGGGCGGATGCACCTGTTGATGACGCCGGCCTATGACGGCGGCGACCGGGCCCGCTTTGCCGCGCTTGCAGAGCTGGCGAAACACCTGAGCCTGCCCGCCTTGGCCAGCGCCGCGCCGCGGATGCACCACGGCAGCCGCCGCCGCCTGGGCGATGTGCTGACCGCCATCCGCCTGCGCTGCAAGGTCGAGGCCCTGGGCCGCGCCGCCATGGCCAATGGCGAGCAGCGCTTGCGGTCCGAGGCGGAGATGCGCCGCCTGTTCCGCGGCCACGAGGAGGCGGTGGACAATGCCGCCCGGCTGGCGGACCAGCTGACCTTTTCGCTGGATGAGCTGCGCTATGACTACCCGGATGAAGGCAGCGCAGAGGAAACCCCGCCGCAGCGCCTCAGGCGGCTGGCCGAAGAGGGCCTGCGCTGGCGCTATCCCGGCGGTGCGCCGGACAAGGTCCGCCGCCTGCTGGAGCATGAGCTCGCCCTGATCGCCAAGCTGAAATACGATCCCTATTTCCTCACCGTCCGCGACATCGTCGCCTTTGCCCGCTCCCGCGGGATCCTCTGCCAGGGCCGCGGCTCGGCGGCAAACTCGGTGGTCTGCTACTGCCTGGGCGTCACCTCGGTCAGCCCGGAACTCGGCACCATGGTGTTCGAGCGCTTCGTCTCCGAGGCCCGCGATGAGCCGCCCGACATCGACGTCGATTTCGAGCACGAACGGCGCGAGGAGGTGATCCAGTGGATCTATGAGCGCTACGGCCGCCACCGCGCGGGCCTCTGCGCCACGGTGATCCACTACCGCGGCAAGCGCGCCATCCGCGAGGTCGGCCGCGCCATGGGGCTGACCGAGGACACCATCTCTGCCATGTCCTCCCAGCTCTGGGGATTTTTCAGCACCAAGGGCGTGGAGGCCGAGCGGATGCGCGAGATCGGCCTCGACCCCAGCAGCCGCCGCCTGCAGCTGACCATGCAGCTGGTGGAGCAGATCATCGGCTTCCCCCGCCACCTGAGCCAGCATGTGGGCGGCTTCATCATCACCCAGGGCCGCCTGGATGAGCTGGTGCCCATTGAAAATGCCACCATGGAGGGGCGCACGGTCATCTGCTGGGACAAGGACGACATCGACACGCTCGGTATTCTCAAGGTCGATGTGCTGTCCTTGGGGATGCTCACCTGCATCCGCAAGGCGTTCGACCTGATGCAGCAGCACCACCAGCTGGACTACAGCCTCGCCACCCTGCCGCCGGAGGACCCGGCGGTCTACAATATGCTGTGCCGCGCCGACAGCGTCGGCGTCTTCCAGGTCGAAAGCCGGGCGCAGATGAACTTTCTGCCGCGGATGCGGCCGCGCTGCTTCTATGACCTGGTGATCGAGGTCGCCATCGTCCGCCCCGGCCCGATCCAGGGCGACATGGTGCACCCCTATATCCGCCGCAGGAACGGCGAGGAGCCGGTGCATTTCCCGTCGGATGCGCTGGGCGAGGTGCTGGGCAAGACCCTCGGCGTGCCGCTGTTTCAGGAGCAGGCGATGCAGATCGCCATCGTCGGCGCGGGCTTCTCGCCGGAACAGGCCGACCGGCTGCGGCGATCCTTGGCGACCTTCAAGAAACACGGCAACGTCAGCGAATTCCGCAGCCTGTTCCTGCGCGGCATGGCGGCAAACGGTTATGACACCGAATTCTCCGAACGCTGCTTTTCCCAGATCGAGGGGTTCGGCTCCTACGGTTTTCCGGAAAGCCATGCCGCCAGTTTCGCGCTCTTGGTCTATGCCTCGGCCTGGATCAAGTGCCACCACCCGGGCATCTTCGCCTGCGCGCTCCTGAACGCCCAGCCGATGGGGTTCTACGCGCCCGCCCAGATCGTGCGCGACGCCCGCGCGCACGGGGTGGAGGTGCGCCCGGTCTGCATCAACAATTCCTACTGGGACAACGTGATGGAGCCCGACGGCCACGGCGGCCTGGCGCTGCGGCTGGGGTTCCGGCAGGTGAAAGGCTTGCGCGATGAGGACGCCGCCTGGCTGACCGCGGCGCGCGGCAATGGCTACCACGAGGTCGAGGATGTCTGGCGCAAGGCCGGCATCGCCCCGCCGGTGATCGAGCGGCTGGCGGAGGCGGATGCCTTTGCCTCCCTGGGGATGAACCGGCGCGAGGCGCTGTGGGCGGCCAAGGCAATCACCGCCCGCAAGCCGCTGCCGCTGTTTGCCCGCGAGCTGGACGGCGAGGCGATTTATGAGCCGGAGGCAAACCTGCCGCAGATGGGGCTGGGCGAGGAAGTGGTGGAGGACTACGTCGCCATGCGGCTGAGCTTGCGGGCGCATCCGGTGGCGCTGATCCGGCATCTCTTGACGCCGCAGAACGCCGGCAGCGGCGCAGAGGGCGGACCGGGGGATTGAGTATTTGGGCAAAGAAGAAGGGGGCAGGAGCCGCAGAACATAGCCGGCAGCTCAAGGCGGGCAGCGCGGAAATGAGTATTTGCGGAAAGATGAAGCGGCTTGCGGGTGCGTACTGTGGGATCCCGGCCCTGATAACGCCAACTGTGGCAGGAAAGCCGGTTCACCCCGGCGCGGCAAGGCGTTAGAAGGCTTGCGAAGCTTTCCTTGCCCCGGAGATGATCCATGACCGCACCCAAACCCGTTGTCCTGTGCATTCTCGATGGCTGGGGCAGTGGCGAGCCGGGCAAGGCAAACGCGCCCTATCTGGCACAGACCCCGGCTTTTGACGCGATCATGGCCAAGGGGCCGGCGGCCAAGCTGATCACCCACGGGCCGGATGTGGGCTTGCCGACCGGGCAGATGGGCAACTCGGAAGTCGGCCACACCAATATCGGCGCAGGCCGGGTGGTGGCGATGGACCTGGGCCAGATCGACCTGGCGATCGAGGACGGGTCATTCTTTGAAAACGAGGCGCTGCAGGCCTTTATCGCCAAGCTGAAGGAAACCGGCGGCGCGGCGCATCTGATGGGGCTGGTCTCCGACGGCGGCGTGCATGGCCATATCAACCACATCCTGGCGGCGGTGAAGGCCATTACCGATGCCGGCGTGCCGGTCTGGCTGCACGCAATCACCGACGGCCGCGACGTGGCGCCGAAATCGGCCTTCCGCCATTTCCGCAAGCTGGAAGAGAAACTGCCCGAAGGTGTGCGGATTGCCACCGTGACCGGGCGTTACTTTGCGATGGACCGTGACAACCGCTGGGGCCGGGTCAGCGAGGCCTATGACGCGATGATCCACGCCAAGGGGCGGCCGGGGCAGACGGCCCATGGCGCGGTGGACCATGCCTATAACCAGTCGGAAACCGATGAATTCATCGGCGCCACCGTGCTGGAAGGCTATGAGGGGGTGAAGGACGGCGACGGGTTCTTCTGCCTGAATTTCCGCGCCGACCGGGCGCGCGAGATCCTGCGGGCCATTGGCGAGCCGGGATTTGCTGAATTCGATACCGGCGAGCGCCCTGAGTTGGCGGGGCTGCTGGGCATGGTGGAATATTCCGACAGCCACAACAGCTATATGACCACCTGCTATCCCAAGCAGGCGATCGTCAACACGCTGGGCGAATGGGTGGCCAAAAAGGGCAAGCGCCAGTTCCGCCTGGCCGAGACCGAGAAATACCCGCATGTGACCTTCTTCCTCAACGGCGGCAAGGAAGAGCCGGAGGAAGGCGAGGACCGCTACATGCCGAAGTCGCCCAATGTGGCGACCTATGATCTGCAGCCGGAGATGTCGGCGCCGGAGGTCACGGCGAAGTTCGTCGAGGCGATCGAGGCGGGCTATGACCTGATCGTGACCAATTACGCCAACCCGGACATGGTCGGCCACACCGGCGATCTGAAGGCGGCGATCCGCGCCTGCGAGGCGGTGGATCAGGGTCTGGCCCAAGTGGTTGCAGCGCTGGAAAAGGCGGGGGGCGCGATGATCGTCACTGCCGACCACGGCAATTGCGAGGTGATGGTGGACCCGGTGACCGGCGGCGCCCATACCGCCCATACGCTGAACCTGGTGCCGGTGGCGCTGGTTGGCGGGCCGGAAGGCGCGCGCTTGCGCGACGGGCGGCTGGCCGATCTGGCGCCCACGATCCTGGAGCTGATGGGGCTGGAGAAGCCCGCGGAAATGACCGGGGAGAGCCTGCTGTCATGATCCGGCGCGCGGGCCTGATGCTGCTGGCGCTGCTGGCCGCACCGCTGCCGGCCGCTGCAGACCCGGCAGCCGCCGCGCGCGAGGCCGCGGCGCAGCTGGAGGATGCCTCGGTGCAGTTGCAGGAGGCCGACAGCTCCCGCGACCGGGTGAAGGCGCTGACCTCCACCGTGCAGGCCTATGAGGCGGGGCTGGCCGCGATGCGCGACGGCTTGCGCCGGGTGGCGCGGCGCGAGGCGCAGCTGAGCGCCCAGCTGGCGGCGCGGCAAGAGGAGGTCTCGGGCCTCTTGGGCATCATCCAGACCATCGAAACCTCGCCGCCGCCGGTTTTGATGGTGCATCCTTCGGGCCCCCTGGGTGCCGCGCGCTCGGCGATGATGCTGGCGGAGGTGACCCCGGCGCTGCACGCCAAGGCGCAGTCGCTGAAGACGGATCTGGACGAGGTGCAGGCGCTGCGGCTCTTGCAGCAGAATGCGGCCAGGACGCTGGAGGAGGGGCTGGCGGGCGTGCAGTCCGCGCGGGTGCAGCTGTCGACCGCGATTGCCGACCGGACGACTCTGCCCAAGCGGTTCAGCGCTGATCCGGTGCGCACCGCGATCCTGATTTCCTCCACCGAGACGCTGTCGGGCTTTGCCGACGGGCTGGCCGAGATCGCCGGCGGCGAGATCGCCGAATCCAGCGCCGACATCAGCGATCTGCGCGGCTCCCTGCCGCTGCCGGTCGAAGGCCTGGTGCTGCGCGGCTATGGCCAGCGCGATGCTGCGGGCATTGCCCGCCCGGGCCTGCTGGTCGCCACCCGCCCGCGGGCGCTGGTCACCGCGCCCACGGCGGCCACCATCCGCTACCGCGGGCCGCTTCTGGACCTGGGCAACGTGGTGATTCTGGAGCCGCAGCCGGAAACCCTGTTTGTCCTCTCCGGCCTGGCCGAAGTGTTCGGCGAGGCGGGGCAGGTGATCCCCGAAGGCACCCCCGTCGGGCTGATGAGCGGCGAAAATCCGGGACCGGACGCAATTCTGTCAACAAGCGGTGAAGGGGGTGGAACTGACCGGACAGAAACGCTCTATATAGAAGTGAGAATGGACAACAGCCCGGTGGACCCGGAAACATGGTTCCGCACTGGAAAAGGTGGATGAAGGCTTGATGAAAAAATTTGCGATGGCCGCCGTTGGCGGCACGCTGGCAGGGATTGTCGCTACGACCTATGTTGCAGGCCCCTTGCTGGCGCAGGAAGGCACGCGCGAGGCCAATGTCTATGAGCAGCTGGACCTGTTCGGCGACATCTTCGAGCGCATCCGCGCGCAATATGTCGAGGAAGTCGACGAGAAGGAGCTGATCGAGGCGGCGATCGGCGGCATGCTGACCTCACTGGACCCGCATTCCAGCTACCTGTCACCTGATGACGCCAGCCGGATGCGGGTGCAGACCCGCGGCGAGTTCGGCGGCTTGGGCATCGAAGTCACCCAGGAAGAGGGCTTTGTCAAAGTTGTCTCCCCTATCGACGGCACCCCGGCGGATGAGGCCGGGATGGAAGCCGGCGATTTCATCACCCATGTGGACGGCGAAAGCGTTCTGGGCCTGTCGCTGGATGAGGCGGTCAACCTGATGCGCGGGCCGGTCGGCTCGGAGATCGTGATCACCGTGGTGCGCGAAGGCGAGCCTGAACCGTTTGATGTTTCCATCATCCGCGACACCATCAAGCTGACCGCGGTGCGCAGCCGGACCGAGGGCGACACCGTGGTGATGCGGATCACCACCTTCAACGATCAGACCACGCCGAACCTGGAAGCGGGCCTGAAGAAGCAGATCGAGGAAGCCGGCGGCATGGACCAGGTGAACGGCATCGTTCTGGACCTGCGCAACAATCCGGGCGGCCTGCTGACCCAGGCGATCAAGGTGGCCGACAGCTTCCTGGAATCCGGTGAGATCGTCTCCACCCGCGGCCGCAACCCCGAGGACGGCGAGCGGTTCAACGCCACCCCGGGCGATCTGGCCGACGGCAAGCCGATTGTGGTGCTGATCAACGGCGGCTCGGCCTCGGCCTCGGAAATCGTGGCCGGCGCGCTGCAGGATCACCGCCGGGCGATTGTCGTGGGCACCAAGTCCTTCGGCAAGGGCTCGGTCCAGACGGTGATGCCGCTGAAGGGCGACGGCGCCATGCGCCTGACCACCGCGCGCTATTACACCCCGTCGGGCCGCTCGATCCAGGCGCTGGGCGTGTCGCCCGATATCGTGGTGGAACAGCCCCGCCGCACCGCCGCGGCCGAGGAGGAGGACGGTCCCGCCCGCCGCTCGCGTTCGGAAGCCGACCTGCGCGGCAGCCTGAACAATGACAGCTTGAGCGATGATGAGATCCGCCAGATCGAGGAAGAGCGCGAGAAGGCCGAGAAAGCCGCCGAGCTGCGCGAGGAGGATTACCAGCTGGCCTATGCCATCGACATCCTGAAAGGCCTGGTGGCGCTGGGCCCGCAGTAAGGTCACGCTCCCTGATCATCACAGAAGGCCGCCTGCTGAGGGCGGCCTTTTTCATGCAGCAGGTTCAGCCGCCGGGGCTGCCGGCCCAGGCGGGTCTATTGGTTATCTGGTCTTCTGGCTGAAGCGCTGATCCGTAATGGATGGCGGCGCCGCCGGGTGGAGGTGGACAGACCCCTCGGGGCCTGCTCGGACAGGATTTCCTGAACGACCCCCTTTTTATCGGGGCCGGTCTCCGGGTGTCGCGCAGGCAGCCGCACAGATGCCTGCGCCTCGTATCATGGCCCTTGCGCGGGGCCATGGCGGGTGATCTCGATCATCCCCGAGCATCGCAAAGGCGGGTGAGGATCAGGTGAAGGGCGCGTGCGCTGGGGGCGCAACACCCGTTCTGCCTGGAAAACCGGTCTGGTGAACTTGCTGCCAGCGGGAGCGTTTGCTGCCGGGATGGATAATCCGGCTTGCCAGGCGCAAAAGCCTTGGTAGTTTCACGCTGAAACTGCATTCAGGATTGCACCAATGGATTTGCTGGCTCCGCTCATTGCCTATTCCGCCGCTCTGTCGATTGCCGCGGTCATTCCCGGTCCGGGCGTGGCGGGTCTGGTCGGGCAATCCCTTGGCAATGGCCTGCAGGTGTCGCTGTTCTTTCTGGCGGGCATTGCGCTGGGCGATGTGGTCTATCTGACGATTGCCATCGCAGGCCTGGCCGCGATTGCGCAGCTGTTTTCCGGTGCGCTGCTGGCGATCAAGGTGCTGGGCGGCCTGTATCTGGTCTACCTTGCCAGCAAGTTCTGGCGCAACGAGGCCGGGCTCACCCATGTGCGCAAGGCCGGCAGCCGCCGCGGGCTCAAGATGTTCCTGTCGGGTTTTGCGCTGACGCTGGGCAACCCCAAGACAATCATCTTCTATCTTGCGCTGCTGCCCACCGTCATCGATCTGGAAGCCGTCGGTGTGTCGCAATGGGCCGCGCTGAGCGTGCTGACCGTTGCGGTGCTGTTCGTGACACTGATGCCTTATGCGCTGCTGGCCTCGGGCGCGCGGACAATGATGACGCGGGCGGACGCCCTGCAAAGGCTGAACCGGCTTGCCGGTGCCATCATCGGCGGTGCCGGGGTCTTCATCCTTGGCCAGGCGGCAACGGCGGTCGCGCGCCGGGCGTGACGTCCGGGCAGATCAACGGGATTTGAAAATCAACGCCCGATCTTCGGCGTACTGAACGGGCAGGCTGGTCTATGCTCCCGCCATGATGTTTGACCTGCCTGATTCCCGTACGCTCTACCAGGCGCTGCTAGACCGTGATGCCGCGTACGAGGGGCGCGCCTATGTCGGCGTGACCTCCACCGGTATCTTCTGCCGTCTGACCTGCCCGGCGCGCAAGCCCAAGTTCGAGAACTGCCGGTTCCATGCCACCCCCGGCGAGTGCATCGAGGCGGGGTTCCGCGCCTGCAAGCGCTGCAAGCCTTTGGCCGCGGCGGCCGGTGATGACCCGATGGTGCAGGACCTGCTGGCGCGGCTGGAGGCACGGCCTGCCTACCGCTGGGGCGAGGGGGATCTGCTGCGGCTGGGCTTGGACGCCTCCACCGTGCGGCGTGCCTTCAAGCGGCATTTCGGCATGACCTTCCTGGAGATGGCGCGGCAGCGGCGGCTGCGCGAGGGGTTCACCACGCTGAAGGCGGGGGAGCCGGTGATTGCGGCGCAGATTGATGCGGGGTTTGAAAGCGCCAGCGCCTTCCGCGCGGCATTCGCGAAACTGGTGGGGATCGCGCCGGGCGCCTTCCGCAAGGATGCGCTCTTGCTGGCCGACTGGATCGACACGCCGCTGGGGGCGATGATTGCGATCAGCTGTGCCCACCAGCTGCATCTCCTGGAGTTCGCCGACCGCAAGGCGCTGCCGCGGGAGGTGGCCAAGCTGCAGAAGGCGCAGCCCGGCGGCTTGGGCTTTGGCCGCCCGGCACCGACGGAACAGATTGCCGAGGAGCTGCGCCGGTTCTTTGCCGGTGAAGGCGCGGATTTCCGGACCCCATTGGCGCTGCATGGCACCGGGTTCGAGCGCGAAGTCTGGCGCTATCTGCTGACCATCCCGGCGGGCGAGACCCGCAGTTATTCGCAGGTCGCGCGGGAGCTGGGGCGGGCCTCGGCCACGCGGGCGGTGGCGCGGGCCAACGGCGCCAACCAGCTGGCGCTGGTGGTGCCCTGCCACCGGGTGCTGTCGTCGGATGGATCGCTGACGGGCTACGGCGGCGGCTTGTGGCGCAAGCAGCGGCTGATCGAGATTGAAACAGGCTACAGACAAAGGATTTCAGCATGACATATTCCGGCCGCGCGGCGGCTTTTGCGGCGCTGCACCAGCCGGGCAATCCGGTGGTGCTTTACAACATCTGGGACGCGGGCAGCGCCAAGGCGGTTGCCGGTGCAGGGGCATCGGCGCTGGCAACCGGCAGTTTTCCGGTGGCGGCGGCGCAGGGGTTCCCGGACGGGGAACAGATCCCGCTGGAGTTTGTCCTGGGCAACGCGGAGCGCATCATCGCGGCCACGGACCTGCCGGTGACCATAGATTTCGAGGGCGGCTATGCCAGCGAGCCGGAGCAGCTGACCGCCAATGTGATGCGGCTGGCTGAGACCGGCGCGGTGGGGCTGAATTTCGAGGATCAGGTGGTCGGTACCGCGGACCTGTACGGCATCGTTGAACAGGCCCGCCGGGTCACTGCGGTGCGCGCGGCCCATGCGGATATCTTCGTCAATGCGCGCACCGACCTGTTTCTGAAGGAAAAGGATGCCTCCAAACACGGCGCGCTGCTGTCCGAAGCGCTGGAGCGCGGGGCGGCCTATGCCGAAGCGGACGCCAATGGTTTCTTTGTTCCTGGCTTAAGCGATCCTGATCTGATCGCCCGGGTCTGCGAGGCGAGCGCCTTGCCGGTCAACACGATGATGCGCGGCATCACGCTGCAGACCGCACGGCAGGCCGGTGTGGCACGCGCCAGCTATGGCCCGATCCCGCATGCCAGGCTGATGCAGGTGCTGGCGGAGCATTTCCAGGCGCTGGAATAGGCGCCGCCTACAGCGTTTCCAGGCAATGGCGGCGGAAGGCGCGCTTGAGCATGTCGAGCTCGGCGCGCAGCAGCTCCACCTCGGCGCGCAGGTCGTCGGACACGGCCTCGCCCGCGATCAGGGTGAAATCGCCCAGGCGGGTGCTGCCGGCGGCGTCAAAAATCACGAAGGTCTGCACCCCGTCGGCCAGCGCCTCGGCCGGAACCGGGATCGAAACCAGCCATTCACCGCCCGTCTGGCCCTCGGTCAGCGTGACGTCCTGGACCGGCTGATCCTGGAACATCACGGTGATGTCCGGCTTGGCGCCGCTGGCGGGAGCGTTGCCGATCTGCCCCTCCCAGATGCCGTTGCGGAAGCGGATTTTGGTCAGTGTCAGGTCGCTCATGTCAGCTCACTCATGGGGCAGGGCTCCTCAGATCGCCGCGCGGCGATGGCGCGAGAAGGTCAGGTCGCGCAGGATCACCTGGTTCATGTCAGGCGCCTCGAAGATCAGGTCGAGCCAGATCTTCTCGATCCGCTTCTCGTTCAGCCGGGAATAGGCCAGGTCGAATTCCACCACGATGTTCTTTTCCTCCATCGGCAGCTCGCGCACGATCTGCTCAGTGTTGGGGCCGTGCTGGATGTTGAGCCGGGCGAAGATTTCGATCGGCTTTTCCGATTCGATGATGCTGTCCACCCGCAACAGATGCTGGCGGGTCATCCCCTGGGCGGCGGCGGGCGGCAGGTCCACCACCAGCGACAGGAAGGAGCCGTCGAATTTGAACACGTCCATGCGCAGGCCAAAGGGGGCGAGGTCCTCCTCGCGGGTGTTCCTGAGCTGGCGCAGGGTCAGTTCCGAGAAATTGCAGTCGTGAAACAGCTGCACCTCATCGCCCAGCCGGGCCTTGGGGGGCACCGAGGACAAGCCGCGCTCCGCCAGCGGCCCGCGCCACAGCTCCGGGCGCCAGGACCAGTCGGTGCCATGCGGGCGCGGAAAGAAGGAAGAGCCGATCTGCGGCAGCGCCAGGCGGCCGTCGGCGGTGTGGATCAGCCGGTCAAGATGGGTACGCAGCTGGCGGGCCTGGTTGCGCTGGCGGCGCAGCTCGGACAGCGGGGCGCGGGCCGACTCCTCCGCCGCGGCGCGCCAGCGGCGCAAGCTGCGCAGGTGAAGCAACCGGTCCATGATCCTGCCCATCGTGCTCTCTCTTGCCTTTTTTGAGGTCTTGCTGGCCTGTCCGGCCCCGGCGCGGCTCGCCGCGGGGGCTGGCGGCAGTGTAACCGCGCGCGGCTATTGAAATAAACCGGCAATCCGCTGGCCCAGCCCGCGTTTTTTGCGGGGGCCGGGCGCTTCGGCAGCGGTTTCCGGGCGTGCGGGCCGGGGCTGGGGCCGCAGCGCGGCGGCGGCCGGGGGCGGTGCGGCCTGCGCCTCCTCCAGGTCCGGCAGGGTGGAGGCCTCCAGCGTGCGGTGGGTCACCTCGTTCAGCAGGGCAGCGCCGTGGCTGCCCAGGGCGCGGCTGCCGTCGGGTGCATAAAGCGCCAGTGCGACCAGGTGGCGGTCGAGCACAAAGGCGCCGCGCCAGTGCACCGGGCTGGCCCCCTTGGCCACGGCCTCGGGAAACTCCAGCCGCACCAGCGGCAGCAGCTGGTCCTCGCGGCTTTCCAGCAGCCGGGCGCCGGGGAACATGGCGGCGATGTCCTTGGCTTGCGGCGCCAGGGCATCCTGTTTGGCCGGTCCGATGGAGGCGGTCAGCACCGCCGCCTTGCGGGCCCCGAACCAGCCGCGCCCTTCCAGGCGGCTGCAATGGGCGATCAGGGCAAAGCCGCCGCCGTCCTCGGCGGTGCTGCTGCGCCGGTCGAAGCAATAGCTCTCAGGCGCGGCCAGCAGTACCTCGCCATTGGCAAAGGACATCACCTGACCGCCCTGCTGCGGGGCCAATCCGGCGTCGCGGGCGGCAAAGGACAGGCCCTGGGGCGCGGAGCTGCACGCCGTCAGCAGCGCGCCGGTCAGCGCCGCCGCAACTGCCTTGCCCATCCGCCCAAGGTTTGGCGCCTTTCCGCCGGCGGGCGGAAAAGGCGCGGGTTTTCCGCTGGTTGTTCTGCTCACTGCTGCCCCTGCCGGTGTTGTTTTTTGCCAATTCCATAGCGGTCAGGCCCGCCGCCGGGCAAGAGTGAACAGCCCCGGGGTGCCGATGCCTTGCCTTGCCGTTGCAGCAATGCATAACGTTGGCGGCATTTGGCAGCGGGCCGGAAGGGAGCACTTATGCAGCACAGGCAGGGCTACAGGGCGCATGAGGCCATGGTGCGGTTTGCCCGGGCGCAGCCGCAGCTGTGGCGCCTGCTGCTGGGGCTGGTGCTGGTGGCGGCAGTCAGCTTTGCGATGACCGCGGCGCTGCAAGTGACGGTGGCGGGGCTGTTCCCCGGCGCCTGGCTGCAGGGGCTGGCCGATGGCAGCAACCCGGGTGCGATGCTGGTGCTTCTGGGCAGCTTTGCCTTCCTGTCGCTGGGCGTGGCGATGGCCGCCCGGCTGTTCCACCAGCGCAGCTTTGCCACCGTGACCGGGCACCTGCGGCCGCTGGTCTGGCAGTTCGGCCGTGTCAGCCTGTATCTGCTGGGGCTGAGCGCAGTGCTGATTGCCCTGCCGCCCTACAGCATGGGCCCGCCGATGACCCCGAACCTGCCGTTCTGGACCTGGCTGGGCATCCTGCCCCTGTCGGTGGCCGGGGTGCTGGTGCAGACCGGGTCGGAGGAGATCCTGTTCCGCGGCTATATCCAGCAGGCGCTGGCGGCGCGGTTCCGTCATCCTCTGGTCTGGCTGCTGGTGCCCTCGGCGCTGTTTGCGCTGGGCCACTACCTGCCCTCCGAGGCGGGGGAGAATGCGCTGCTGATCACCGCCTGGGCCGGGCTGTTCGGGCTGCTGATGGCCGACCTGACGGCGCGGGCCGGCACCCTGGGGCCGGCCATGGCGGTGCATTTCTTCAACAACGCTGCCGCACTGCTGCTGTTTGCCTCCCCCACCAGCCTCAATGGGCTGGCGCTGTACCTGATCCCCTTTGATATGGCCGACACCGGCAACCTGCGCCCGTGGATGGCCGTCGACTTTGCGCTGATGCTGGTCAGCTGGCTGACAGCGCGGCTTGCCATACGCCGCTGATTGCAATTGCGGCAAATGCGCCTTATCTGGGGGGCAAACCGCGCCCCCGGAGAGGCAAGCACTATGAACTGGATCACCAACTACGTCCGGCCCAAGATCAACTCGATCTTTTCGCGCCGCGAAGTGCCCGAGAACCTTTGGCAGAAATGCGATGAATGCGGCACCATGCTGTTTCACCGCGAGCTGAGCGACAATCAGAACGTCTGCACCAGCTGCGGCCATCACATGAACATCACTCCGCGCGACCGTTTCATCGCGCTGTTTGACGGCGGTGTCTTCACCGAGGTTGCGGTGCCGGAGCCGCTGGCCGACCCCTTGAAGTTCAAGGATCAGAAGAAATACCCTGAGCGGATCAAGGCGGCGCAGAAGAAGACCGGTGAGAAAGACGCGATGCTGGTGGCCGCGGGCGAGATTGGCCGCACGCCGATCATCGCGGCCGCGCAGGACTTCACCTATATGGGCGGGTCCATGGGCATGTATGTGGGCAACGCCATCATCGCCGCGGCCGAGGAAGCGGTGAAGCTGGGCCGCCCGCTGGTGCTGTTCTCGGCAGCCGGCGGCGCCCGGATGCAGGAGGGGATCCTCTCGCTGATGCAGATGCCGCGCACCACTGTTGCGGTGGAGATGCTGAAAGAGGCAGGGCTGCCCTATATCGTGGTGCTGACCCATCCGACCACCGGCGGTGTGACCGCCTCCTATGCGATGCTGGGCGATGTGCATATCGCCGAGCCCAACGCGCTCATTTGCTTTGCCGGGCCGCGGGTGATCGAACAGACCATCCGCGAGAAGCTGCCCGACGGCTTCCAGCGCGCCGAGTACCTGCTGGATCACGGCATGCTGGACCGGGTGACCCCGCGCACCGAGATGCGCGAAGAGCTGATCACCATTACCCGGATGCTGATGGGCCTGCCGCCGCAGGTGGCGGGCGATCTGCCCGCGCCGGAAGAGGAAGAGGCCGCCAAAGCCGCAAAAGCGCCGGCCGATGGCGCTCCCAGCGAAGAAGCTGCCGAGTAATCCGGCCTATAGTGACTCGCCCGGCCGCCCGGCCGGGCCGCGCCCGTCCCCGCCAGGGCGGGCGCTGTTCTTTGCCACGTATGACTTTCCGATCTGACAGGACCTGGCCGATGACTCAGACCTCCGACGCGATCCTCGCCCGCATGATGGCGCTGCACCCCAAGATCATCGACCTGACGCTGGACCGGGTCTGGCGGCTGCTGGCGGCGCTGGACAACCCGCAGGACAAGCTGCCGCCGGTGATCCACCTGGCGGGCACCAATGGCAAGGGTTCGACCCAGGCGATGATCCGCGCCGGGCTGGAGGGGATGGGTAAGAGCGTCCACGCTTACACCTCGCCGCATCTGGCGCGCTTTCATGAGCGGATCCGGCTGGCAGGCGAGCTGATCTCCGAGCCGCATCTGACCGAGGTGCTGGACGAGTGCTACGCCAAGAACGGCGGCGAAAACATCACCTATTTCGAGATCACCACGGTGGCTGGGCTGCTGGCGTTTTCCCGCACGCCTGCAGATTACACGCTGCTGGAGGTAGGCCTGGGCGGGCGTCTGGATGCGACCAACGTGATCACCCCGGAGCTCAGCGTCATCACCCCGATCTCGATCGACCACGAGCAGTTCCTGGGCAACACCCTGGCCAAGATCGCAGGCGAAAAGGCAGGCATCATCAAGCGCGGGGTGCCGGTTGTGGTCGGTCCGCAGCCGGAAGAGGCGATGGAGGTGATCGAGGCCACCGCTGCACGTCTCGGCGCACCGCTGATTGCCTATGGCCAGCACTGGCATGTGTACGAGGAGCGCGGCCGGCTGGTGTTCCAGGATGAATACGGCCTCTTGGACCTGCCGCTGCCGGCGCTCTTGGGCGCGCATCAGATCCAGAACGCCGGTGCGGCGCTGGCGGCGCTGCGCCACCTGGGCGCCGGTGAGGCCGCCTGCGAGGCGGCGATGCTGAACGCCGAATGGCCCGCCCGGATGCAGAAGCTGAAAACCGGCCCGCTGATCGAGGCGGCACCGGAGGCGGAGCTGTGGCTGGACGGCGGCCACAATGCCGCGGCCGGCGTGGCGCTGGCCGATGTGCTGGCGCAACTGCCCAAGCGCCCCACGCATCTGATCTGCGGTATGCTGAACACCAAGGATGTAACCGGGTATATGCGCCCGCTGGCGCCGCATGTAGCCAGCCTCACCGCGATTTCGATCCCTGATGAGGTGAACACGCTGAGCGCCGAGGACACCGAGGCCGCCGCCAAGTCGGTCGGCATCGAGGCGGGCACCGCGGAGAGCACGATGGCGGCGCTGAAAGCGATTGTTGCGAAAGACCCGCAGGCGCGGGTGCTGATCTGCGGCTCGCTCTATCTGGCCGGTCATATCCTGCGCGAAAACGGCTGACCTAAGGGTCAGGACCCTGCACCGGCGGGGCATTGTGCGACAGCAGCCGTGCCTCAAGCAAACGCTGTGCCTGATCAATAATGCACAGGCGGGTGTTTGAACGGTTGTTGTGCTGCACGAGTTTAATCGCGCCTGCGATGGTGGCCAGGGATCCGATGCCGCCTACCCAGAGGCCGATCAGGGCAGGCACGCCGGCAATCGGGGCCGTCAGTCCGGCGCCGATCACTATGGCTGTTACACCAACGCCTGTAATCAGATAATCCGAGAGCGGCGGCGCCTTTTCATTCTCCCGCGCGCGGGCCTCATTCAGGAATTGCCGCCAGCCTTCCACCACTTCATAGTCCCATTCGGCACGGGGGCGGTCGGTGCCGCTCCATTCCAGAATCTGCGAAGGGTCCGCGGCCAGCATACCGACGCCTTCGTCCAGATCGGTTGGGCTGAAGGCGTTGGGCTGCGGCAGACGCATGGCACTGCTGCCTAGCTGGCTTGGCGCAGGCTGCGGAGTTTGGATTTGACTTTTGCCGCACCTTTTGCCGCGCTCTCAGGAGAGCGGGCCTCTGGCGCCTGTTCTGCAATCAGCTTGGCAATGCGCCGGGAGGTTTCCTGAGCAACAAGGGCCTGGCGCCGTTTGCGGTATCTGGATGACATGGCGGCGATCAGGCTGACGGCTGCAGCCAGGATCAGGACAGCGGGCACCGCGACCAGAGGGTCGGCTGCAGGCTTGTAGGCGGCAATATAAACAACGCTGGCAACGATGCCGGAAGCGGCACCGCCAAGGGTTGCCAAGACGTCCTGCCAGGTGGAACTGTACATCTCGCGCCCGCAGGCTGCCTGTGCGTCGGTCCAGCGCGGGCTGGTTTGGGTGACCATGATCAACCTCCGTTCAGGCTGTCAAGGATAAGCGCGGCGCGCGAAAATTGCAATCTTTCCGGCCGTGGCCGCCGGCCGTTACCCGTCGCTTCCCCAGTCCTTGTCCTGCATTTCCCTGAGCCGCGAGGCGGTGCGCTCGAATTCAAAGGTGCCTTCACCCTCGACATAGAGCATCTCGGGCTGCGCCGCGGCGGAGCAGATCAGCCGCACCCGGGCTTCATACAGGGCGTCGATAAGGGTGACGAAGCGGCGCGCCTCGTTGAAGTTGTTGCGGCTGAGGCGGGGGATGTCCTCCATCACCAGAACTTTCACTTCCTCCGCGATGGCGAGGTAGTCGCCCGGCCCCAGCATCTTGCCGCACAAGTCATAGAAGCTGGCCCGCGCCACCCCGTTGCGGAAGGCGGGCAGGGTGACCTCGCGGCCCTTCACCTCCAGCGTCAGCGGCTGCGCCGGGCCGCCGGACAGATCCTCCCAGATCGCCCGGATCAAAGCGCGGGCCTCAGCGTCCACCGGCGCGAAATAGACCTGCGCCCCGGTCAGCCGGTCCTGGCGGTAGTCGGTGGGGCTGACCATCTCATGCACTTCCATCTGCGCCTTGATCAGGTCGATGAAGGGCAGGAACAGCTGCCGGTTCAGCCCGTTCTTATAAAGGTCGTCCGGCACCCGGTTGGAGGTGGTGATCACCGTCACACCAGCGGCAAACAGCGACTCGAACAGGCGGCCGACGATCATCGCGTCGGTGATGTCGGTGATCTGCATCTCGTCAAAGGCCAGCAAGCGCACCGAATCCGCCACGCCCTTGGCCACCGGCGCCAGCGCATCCTCCACGCCGTTCTGGCGGGCCTCATGCATCTGCGTGTGGATTTCCTGCATGAAGGCGTGGAAATGCACCCGGCGCGAGGGGATGCCGTCCAGGCTGTCCACAAACAGGTCCATCAGCATCGACTTGCCGCGGCCCACACCGCCCCAGAGGTAGAGCCCCTTGACCGTCTGGTATTCCGCCTTGCGGAAGAAGCCGCGCTTGACCGGCGGCGCCTTGAGGCCCTCGGCGATGCGGTCGAAATGGGGCAGGACGGCTTCCTGGGCCGGGTCGGGCTTCAATTCGCCCGCGTCGATCTTCTGCCGGTAGAGCGTGCTCAAATGGGTCATGCGCAAGGGATAGCGCGGCGGAAATGGGATGGGAAGCGGGGGAAGGTATATTGCGTTGAAGCCGGCGGCGGACAGGCTGATCCGGGCAACACATCAAAATTTCTTAATCATGCGCGCAAAATTCCTGATTTGACCGCTTGGCCAATTTCCTTGAGGGTTCCCCGGCCTGTCAGGAGAGACCCCATGGACCGTTCCGCGCCGCTGTTTACCCCCGTTCTGATCGTGGGCTGCATCATCATCATGGTGAGCTTTGCGGTGCGCGCGTCCTTTGGCGTGTTCCAGATCCCGATTGCCGAGGAGTTCGGCTGGCTGCGGTCGGAGTTTTCGCTGGCGATTGCGATCCAGAACCTGGCCTGGGGCATCGGACAGCCGATTTTCGGCGCCATTGCCGAGAAGATCGGCGATCGCAAGGCGATCATCATGGGGGCGATTGTCTATGCCGCGGGGCTGGTGCTGAGCGCCTGGTCGACGACGCCGTTCGAGATGCAGGCCTATGAGTGGCTGGTGGGCTTTGGCATCGCGGGCACCGGGTTTGGCGTGGTTCTGGCGGTGGTCGGGCGGGCGAGTTCCGACGAGAACCGGTCGATGTCGCTGGCGATTGTCACCGCGGCCGGGTCGGCGGGGCAGATTTTCGGGGCGCCTGCTGCGGAGTGGATGCTGGGGTTCCTGCCCTGGCAGACGGTGTTCCTGCTGTTCGCGGGCGTGGTGCTGGCGCTGATTGCGCTGTTGCCGCTGATGCGGGCGCCGGAGGCGGCCGGCACGGCGGAGCTGGAAGAGAGCATGGGGGCGATCCTGATGAAAGCCTTCAAGGATCCGTCTTATACGCTGATCTTCCTGGGGTTTTTCAGCTGCGGCTACCAGCTGGCCTTTGTCACCGCGCATTTCCCGGCGTTCGTGACAGAGATGTGCGGGCCGATCCTGCCGGGCGGCGCGCTCTATTCGATCGGGATCACCTCGACCTCGGCCTTGGGGGCGGTGGCGATCTCGCTGATCGGGGCGGCCAACGTGGGCGGCACGCTGCTGGCGGGCTATCTGGGCAAACGCTATTCCAAGAAATACCTGCTGGCGGCGATCTATGCCGGGCGGACGATTGCGGCGGCGGCCTTTATCATGTTTCCGATCACACCGCTCAGCGTCATCATCTTCTCGGTCGCCATGGGTTCCCTGTGGCTGGCGACGGTGCCGCTGACCTCGGGCCTGGTCGCGCATATCTACGGCCTGCGCTACATGGGCACGCTCTATGGCATCGTGTTCTTCAGCCACCAGCTGGGCAGTTTCCTGGGCGTGTGGCTGGGCGGGCGGATGTATGACGCTTATGGCGATTACACTCTGGTCTGGTGGATCGGTGTTGGCGTCGGGGCGTTCAGCGCGATTGTGCATCTGCCGGTGAAGGAACGGCCGCTGCGGGCGGCCCCGGCTGCGGTGGCGGCGTAACGCTGGCGGTTTATTCCGGGGCTGCCTGAGGGACCGGGGCGCTGCCCCGGACCCCGGAGTATTTTTACAAAGAAGAAGCAGAATGGCGTCCTGCAAGGATGTCAGATCAGGCCGCGGCGGTGATTTTGGGCGATGATCTCCAGCACCTCCTCGGTGTGGGTATAGGGCAGCCCGTGGCCTGCGCCCGCGATTTCTTCCTGCCGGACAGAGCGGGCGCGTTCGGCGAGGCGGCCGGCGGAGGTGGGCGGGATAACCGCGTCGTCCTGGCCCCAGATGGCCAGGGCCGGAACGCCCTTGCTGTGCAGGCTGCGGAGCTCTTCGGTGAAATCCTCGTTCAGGATGCCGCGCAGGGAGGCGAGCACGGCGGGGATGAACCCGCGGTATCCCAGTTCCTGCTGCTGCAGGTCGGCGATGCCCGGAACGGAGGACGGCAGATTGCGCTCCGCCTCGGTGCCGCGGATGTGCAGGGCGGGGTAGATGGCATGCATCAGCCAGTCCCCCAAGCCCGGCACATGGCGGATGAGATGCGTGACCCGGTCCGGGCTGCGGCCAAAGCCGGCGGGCGCCAGCAGGATCAGCTCGCGCAGGCGGGTGGGGTGGGCGGCGGCAAAGGCGGTGGCGATGGCGCCGCCCATGGAATAGCCGATCAGGGTGAAATCATCGCCCACCTCCTGATCCTCCAGCAGTTCCTCCAGCTGGGTGAGGAAGAAGGCGCGGTCCTGCGGCCCGGCGGGCCGGTCCGAGTAGCCGCGCCCGTAGAGATCGTAGGTCAGCACCCGGTAGCCCATCGCGGCCAGCCCCTGGGCGACGCCGTTCCAGACATAGGAGGGCGTGGTGAGCCCGTGCACGCAGACCGCGACGGGGCCGCGCAGGGGGCCGGTCCAGCGGTAGTGAGTGCAGCCGCCGGGCAGCTGCGCCAGCGCTCCGGGGGCGGTTTGCCGGGCCTTGGCATCCATCGGTTTGCGCAGCCGTTCACGCAGGAAGGGCGCAAGGGCGATAGCCAGAACGGCAAGGGCCAGCAGCCATGTCATGCCCGGGCCTTCCACTTCTGCAGAATGTGATGGCTGGTCATCAGGTCCATATGGGCGCCGCCGCCGTTCTTGAACAGGGTGATCTGTGCGGGGTCGAAGGCCGGAAAGCTGTCCAGGGCGTAGAAATCCGCCAGCACGTCGCTGCGCTGGATGGTGCCCGCGGCCAGCGGGATCTTGAATTCGCCGATGTGGTCCAGGGTGGTGTCGAAGCTGTCGCAGTAGATCTGCGCGCGCCTGAGCGCCTCGTCATCGGCCTCGCGCATGTCGGGGCGGTAGGCGCCGATCAGGTTGAGGTGCTGGCCGGGGCGGAGCCACTCGCCCTTGATCACCGGATCGGAGGACATGGTGCAGGTGACGATGATATCCGCCGCGCGCACCGCCGGTTCCAGGTCGGGTGCGTGTTTGGTGCCGGGGTACTGGGCGCAGAGGTCCTGCGCCTTGGAGCCGGTGCGGTTCCAGACCCGGATCTGCGCCTGCGGGAAACCGGCACCGAAAGCTTCGATCAGCGAGGCGCCGACGGTGCCCGCGCCGACGATCAGCACCTCGCGCGCCTCCGGGTTGGCCAGCCGCAGAGCGCCCAGCAGGCTGTCGCCCGCGGTTTTCCACTTGGTCACCAGGTGGAAATCCACCAGCGCCTCCGGCGTGCCGTCCTGATCCGAGTACAGGCAGACCGCCCCGTTGATCATCGGCTTGCCGGCGCCGGGGTTGCCCGGGAAGATGGTGGCAGATTTCACCGCCAGCCCCATGCCGTCGATCCAGGCGGCGCGGCTGAGCAGCGTGTCGGGATCGCGGTAGAGGAAGGTGTCGCCGATCTCTGCCTTGGGCAGATCATGGCCCTTGGCCAGCGCCTGCGCGAAGGTGATCCAGTCCAGAACCGCTTCGCCCTCTTCAAAGCTGATGAATGGGATGCTCATGTGCTTGTCTTACCTCCTGTGCGGGCCGTCTCAGGCGGCCTCTTGTTCCGTAAGCAGCCCCGCCTGCACCAGCCGGGCGGCAAAGGGGCCGGGGGCGGTGAACAGATGGGTCTGCCAGCCGCGCAAGCGGGCGGCTTCTATGTTTTCGGGGCGGTCGTCGGTGAACAGCAGCTGCTGCGGCGCCACCCCGGTTTCGCGTTCCAGAATGGCATAGATTTCCGGCTCTGGCTTGATGCATTTCAGATGCGCGGAAACAAATGTGCGGTCGAAGCCACGCAGGAACGGGTAGGTTCCGCAGGCCAGCTCAAAGGTCTCCGCGCCGAAATTGCTGAGGGCGAAGACCGGGACGTTCCTGGCCTGCAGCGCCTGCATCAGCCGGACGGTCCACGGGATCCTGCGCGGCACCATCTGCAGCCAGCAGTCATGCCACCAGCGGATTTCCCCGCTCCAGTCCGGGTGGGCGTCTGCCAGGGCATAGACGCTGTCGCGGAAGGGGCGGCCGCGGTCGACATTCAGGTTCATTTCGTGCAGCGGCACCTGTGCAAACAGCTGCTTGCGGCGGGCCTCGCCGATGCGGCTGTCGTAGAAGCGCTCCGGCTCCCACTCGATCAGCACGCGGCCGATATCAAAGACGACGGCTTGGACCGGCATCGGGCAGGGTCCTCCTTGTCTAGCCTTCCGCCCGCGGGCGGGGGCGGGCAGGGGCGCGGTTGCGGCGGGTCTCGCGCCAGACGGAGACCAGGCCGGAGGCGATGATCAGGCTGCTGCCGGCCCAGACCGCGGGTTCGGGCCATTCGTTGAAGATCAGCACGCCCCAGAGGACCGACATCGGCATGGCGATGTATTCGAACGGGGCGGCCAGGGCGGCCTCGTTCATGCGGTAGGCCTGGCTGACCAGGTAGCCGCCCGCCGAGCCGGCCAGGCCGACGCCGATCAGATAGGGCCAGTCTTCCGGCGCGGGCCAGATCCAGGCGCGCAGGATGAAGTCGAGCGCCGGGCTGTCGCCGGTGGCAAAGCGGTCGTCGCCGAGGGTGAGGCCTACGGCTGCGCTGATGATCAGGAATCCCAGCATCGGATAGAAGGCGAGCGTTGCGCCGGCCTCTGTCCCGCCGGCGCGGCGGGTCAGCACGTGCAGGGTGGCATAGCCGCAGGCGCCGAGGAAGGGCAGCAGCGCGGCGGCCTGAAAGGTGCCGGGGCCGGGCCGCATGATGATCAGAACGCCCAGGAAGCCCGCAAACACCGCGCCCCAGCGCCAGGGGCCGGGACGCTCGCCCAGGAACAGCGCCGACAGGGTGGTGACAATCAGCGGGGTGGCAAAGGCAATCGCCACCGCCTCGGCCAGCGGCAGGATCGCCAGGCCGGTGAAGAAGAAGATATTGGCGAAGATCACCACCAGGCAGCGCGCGAGGTGCAGTTTCGGCTGATGGGTGCGCAGCAGGTGATAGCCGCCCTCCAGCGGCACGATGACGGCGAGCATCACCGCAACCGCGATGACGGAGCGGAACAGGACGACCTCGTACAGCGGGTAATCGCCCGACAGGAACTTGAAGATCATGTCGATGACGGAGAAGGCGATGCCTGCGCCGGCGGCTGCGAACAGGCCGGGGACGCTGATCTTCACCTCTGCGCTCATGCCTGCTTCCTCCGGTTCCCTGCCCTTGATCAGTGGCGGACTTGGTCCGAGCGGGCAATGGGGCAGGGGCGGAAAAATGCAATTTTTCCGGGCAAAATTCCGGGGCGGAATTTTGTGCGCAGAACGGGAGGTTCGGGGCTTGGGGAGGGGTTTGATTTCTTGCTGAGAAGCGGTTCAGGGGCAGGTCTGCCCTGAACGCGCCTGTCCGAGTGTGGGGCGGCCTGATCCCGCGTCAAGGCCAGGCCGTGCTGCGCACGGTCCGCTGGCGCGGAGCCTTGACCCGAGAGCAGGCCTGTTTGACCCCTGTATTTGCGTTTGCGAACAGGGAGATCACGCAAAGTCATTGGGCAAGGAAGGCGGGTGCGCCTAGCCTCGGCGGTGAAATTGCAAGCGAGGCGGCCATGATCACCTGTTACATCACTTACGAAATTCATCCCGACAAGGTTGAGGTCTTTGAGATCTACGCCAAGGCCTGGATCCCGCTGGTGGAGCGGTTCGGCGGCACCCATCACGGCTATTTCCTGCCGCATGAAAGCGCCAATGACCTGGCGGTGGCGCTGTTTTCCTTCCCCTCGCTTGCCGCCTATGAAGACTATCGCGCGCGGAGCTTCGGGGATGAGGACTGCATGGCGGCATTCCGGTTCGCCAGGGAAAACGGCATTGTCCGGCGCTATGACCGGACCTTCCTGCGCCCCGTTCTGGAGGGGGATCTTGCGCCGTTGAAGGCAGCGATGGGCTGAGGCGCCTTAGCGGCCCGCCTTGGCGGCCCTGAGCTCGCGCTCCAGCGCGTCGAGGAAGCGGGAGCGGTCGGCCTTGGTGAAGCCCTTGCCGCCGCCCTGCACCCCCAGCGGGTTGGCGGCGCGCAGGTCGGCCATCAGGTCGCGCATCGCCAGCTGCTGGCCGATGTTGGCCTCAGTGAAGCGCTCGCCGTTGTGGCGCAGCACGCGTGCGCCTGCCTCGATGCATTTGGCCGCGAGCGGGATGTCGCCCGTCACCACCACATCGCCGGGGCCGCAGCGGTCTGCGATCCACATGTCGGCCACATCGGCGCCCTCGGCCACGATCACGGTTTCCACCAGCGGGTTCTGCGAAGGCCGCAGGCCGCCGTTGGAGACCACGAACATGCGCAGGCCGTGGCGGGTGGCGACCCGCTCGGCCTCCTGCTTCACCGGGCAGGCGTCGGCGTCGATATAAAGCGCAGTCACTCCGCCGCCTTCTTCTCAGCCTCGGGCTTGTTCTCCGCCTTGTCGTCAGGTTTGGCTTCAGGCTTGGGGGCGGGTTTGGCCTTGCGGGCGGGTTTCCTGACCTTGAACTCTTCCGGAATCGGCATCCGGTTGAAGGCGTCGAGGCCGGCGATTTTATACGCTTCGGCCAGGGTCGGGTAGTTGAAGGTGTTCTGCACGAAGTAGTCCACCGTGCCCTTGAGGTTCAGCACCGCCTGGGCAATGTGGATCAGCTCGGTAGCGCCTTCGCCGACGATCTGCACGCCCAGCACCCGGCGGGTTTTCAGCGAGAACAGCATCTTCAGCATGCCATGCTCCAGCCCCATGATGTGGCCGCGCGAGGTTTCGCGGAAACGGGCGACGCCGACCTCATAGGGAATGCCGCGCTCCTGCAGCTCTTCCTCGGACATGCCGCAGGTGGACATTTCCGGCACCGAGTAGATGCCATAGGGATACCAGGGGCTTTCCGGCAGGGTCGGGGTTTCCAGCGCGTGGCAGGCGGCGACGCGGCCCTGCTGCAGCGAGGTGGAGGCCAGCGACGGGTGGCCGATCACATCGCCGGTGGCATAGATATGCGGCACTGCGGTCTGGTACGTCTTGCGGTCCACGGACAGGCGGCCGCGGTGGTCGGTCTTGAGGCCAGTGGCCTCCAGGTTCAGCGCGGCGGTGGCGCCCATGCGGCCGGCCGCAAACAGCAGCATCTCGGCGCGCACGTGGCGGCCGTTGGCCAGGGACACCTCGATGTGCTCGCCGCAGTCCTCGATGCTGTCCACCGCGGAGCCGAGCCGCAGGTCGACGCCGTTTTCGCGGATCTGGTGGGTGAAGTCCTGGATCAGGGTCTTGTCGATGAAGTCGAGGAAGGTCTCGCGCGGCTCGATCAGGGTGACGCGCACGTCGAGGGCGGAGAACATGGTGGCATATTCCACCCCGATCACGCCGGCGCCAATAACCACCAGCGAGCGCGGGATCTCGGCCATTTCCAGAAACTCGTCACCATCGACCACGGTCTTGCCGTTGAACGGCACGTAATCCGGGCGGTAGGTGCGGGTGCCGGTGGCGATCAGGAATTTCTCCGCCGTCAGCCGGGTGGTTTCGCCGGCTTCGGTGGCCACCTCGACCTCGTTCGGGCCGGTGAATTTCGCCAGCCCGTTCAGCGTGTCCACGTGGTTTCGGTTGAACTGGTGCTCCAGCACGTCGACCTCGTAATCGAGGGTCATGTGCAGGCGCGCCTTCAGGTCCTCGGCGCCGATCTGGTCCTTGACGCGGTAGGAGCGGCCGTAGAACGAGCGTTCGCGCCAGCCGGAGAGGTTCAGCACGGTTTCGCGCAGGGTCTTCGACGGGATGGTGCCGGTGTGCACCGACACGCCGCCCAGCCGGTCCTTGCGGTCGATCACCAGCACCCGGCGGTGCAGCTTGCCCGCCTGGATGGCGGCGGCGCGGCCCGAGGGGCCGGAACCGATGATGATCAGGTCATAATCAAATTCGTCACTCATGGCCGCGTCCTTTGGTCTTAGTTCTGGTACAGCGCGTCGGCGTGGAAGGAGACATGCTCCTCCATGAAGGTCGACACGAAGAAATAGCTGTGGTCATAGTCCGGCTGCATCCGCAGGGTAGCCTGCTGGCGGCGTTCGGCGACGGCGTGGGCCAGCGCCTCGGGCTTCAGGAGATCGATGAACTGGTCGGAGGTGCCGGTGTCGATCAGGATCGGGCCGTCGAACCCTTTCTCGCGCATCAGCAGGGTGGCGTCATGCTTGGTCCAGGCGGCTTCATCGTCGCCCAGGTAGGCGCTCAGCTGCTTGCGTCCCCAGTCGGACTGGGTCGGGTTGGAGATCGGCGCGAAAGCAGAGACGGACTTGTAGCGGCCCGGCAGGTTCATCGCCAGCGTCAGCGCGCCGTGGCCGCCCATGGAATGGCCGGTGATCGCCTGGCGGTCCAGGTCGATGGAGAATTTCTCGCCCAGCAGTGCGGGCAGTTCCTCGGCCACGTAATCCCACATGCGGAAATGCGGCGCCCAGGGGTCCTGCGTCGCGTTCACGTAGAAGCCCGCGCCCTGGCCCAGGTCATAGGCGTCATCGTCGGCCACGCCTTCGCCGCGGGGCGAGGTGTCGGGGAAGACGATGGCGATGCCCTGCTCGGCGCACCAGGCCTGGGCGCCTGCCTTGGTCATCGCGTTTTCGTGGGTGCAGGTGAGGCCGGACAGATACCACAGCACCGGCACCGGTCCGTCCTTGGCTTCCTCCGGCAGGAACAGGCCAAAGGTCATGTCGCCGCCGGTGGCGCTGCTGGCGTGTTTGTAGACGCCCTGGGTGCCGCCAAAGGCGCGGTTCTCGGAAACGGTTTCCATGGGTGAGGCTCCTCAAAATCTGTTAGCCCTATCGCTATCCGCTGATTGCCGCAGCGTCCAGCGGGAGGGCGGCGGCAATTCCGGTTTTTGCGGCATGGGGCTTGCGAAACCGCAAACTTCGCGGGGGCAGGGCGCGGATTCCGGACCGGGCCGGCACAAAGGGCTGGCGCGAGGGAGGTGCTGGACAGCCGCGCCCAAAGCGGCGACAGTCTGCAGCCGGAGCAGCAGGGAGAGCAGGCCATGAGCAAGTTTCTGAGAGTGACCACCAGCGCCGCAGAGCCCGAAACAGAGCGCCCGGATCCGGCCAAGGTGATTTCCGGCGATCCGGTTTTCACGACCTGGAACGCGGAAGAGGCCGATGGGCTCTATTGCGGCATCTGGCAGGCGACGCCGGGGAAGTGGCGGATTGCCTATGATGAGTGGGAATACTGCCGGATCCTGGAAGGCCGTTCGGTGATCACCAGCGAGGACGGTACCGAATATCCGCTGGCGGCCGGCGACAGTTTCATCCTGCGGCCCGGCTTCCGCGGCACCTGGGAGGTGATCGAGACCACCCGCAAGGATTACGTGATCCGGCTTTAGGGGCCGGAGACCCAGGCGATCACCGCGGGCACGGTGATGATCGACACCACAGTGGAGATGAAGATTGCGGCGGAGGCCCGGTGCGGCGCCACGCCGTAGTGCTGCGCCAGCATGTAGACATTGCCTGCCACCGGCAGGGATGCGGCGGCGATGGCGACCGCGGCGGAAAACGGCGCGGCCGGGATCAGCCACAGCACCGCGACGGCAACGCAGAGCGGGTGCAGCACCAGCTTGGCAAAGCTGAGCCAGCCCGCGACCTGCACCCTCTCTGCCGACTTCGAGGCCAGCGAAGCGCCGATGGCAAAGAGGGCTCCGGGGGTGGCAGCACCGCCGAGGATGGTGAGGAAATCATTTGCGGGCTCCGGGATCGGCAGCGCCGAGGCCGACCAGGCAAGTCCCGCGACGATGGACAGGATCATCGGGTTCTTCAGCAGGCCCAGCCCAACCAGTTTCAGGGTTGCCAGACCTAGCCCCTGGCCGCGGCCCGCGTTGATCAGGATGACGATCAGCGAGGAGAACACCACCAGATCGACGCTGAGCACCACCATCATCGGCGCCGCGGAGGCGGGGCCGAACAGGATCGCCATCATCGGCAGGCCGAGGAAACCGACATTGCCGATTGCCGCGCACTGCGCCTCCACCGCCGCGGTGGGCACGTCCAGGCCGCGGATCATGGCAACGGCTGTCACCAGCAGGTAGACCGCCAGGGTGCCCGCCAGGTAGCCAAGGATCAGCGTGGGGTCGAAGACTTCGGCAAAGGACAGGTTGGCGGCAAAGCCGAAGATCATCGCCGACAGAGGGAAGTAGAACACGAAGCGGGTGAGATAGGCGGTGGCTTCCTCGGTGAAGAAGCGGCTGCGCCCGGCCCAGTAGCCGAGGCCGATGATTGCGAAGAAGGGCAGGGTGCGGAAGAAGATCTCGGCCATGGGGAATTGGTAACAAGAGCTGACCAATTGGCAAAGGCTGTTTTTTGGGCAGGCGTTGAACGGCCAGGGGCGTGCTCCCGCCTGTTCAGCGGCATTCTGACGAATGCCCTTCACTGTTGGGCGTGGCCCCGTGCGGTGCACGGGGCAAGGGTTTCTGCTGAGACGCGCTCTAAGGGCAAGTTTGCCCTGAGAGCGCCGTTTCAATTGTGAGACTGGCCGATCCCGCCTCAAGGGTAAACCGCGCTTGCGCGCGGCGGCTTTGCCGCCCTTGACCCAGGATCAGCCAAAAGCTCCAACTGCAGCGCGCCAGCGCTGCCGGGCCCAACCGTGGAGGGGCAGCCTTTGGCTGCTCCGGAGCGGGCGGGAGGGATTCCTTTGCTCCTAGCCGCTGCCGATCAGGGCGCCGGCGCCTAGGACCAACGCACCGCCCAGAACCACCTGCATCGTGGCGCGCCAGAACGGGGTCTGCATGAAGCGGTTCTGGATCCAGGCGATGGCCCAGAGCTCCACGAAGACGATCAGCAGCGCCAGCGTGGTGGCGGTCCAGAATTCCGGGATCAGATAGGGCAGGGCGTGGCCCAGCCCGCCGACGGTGGTCATGATGCCGGAGGCCAGCCCGCGCTTGATGGGGGAGCCGCGGCCAGAGAGTTCGCCATCGTCGGAGGCGGCTTCGGTGAAACCCATCGAGATGCCCGCGCCGACCGAGGCCGCCATGCCGACCAGGAAGGTGGTCCAGGTGTCCTGGGTGGCAAAGGCGGTGGCAAAGATCGGCGCCAGGGTGGAGACCGAGCCGTCCATCAGCCCGGCCAGCCCCGGCTGCACCCAGGTCAGCACGAACTGGCGGTGGGCGGCGCGGTCCTCATCGGCGCGGGTGTCCGCGTCCAGATGCGTCTCCTCCAGCGTACCGGCGCGGGCCTGGTGGCCGGCCTCGGCAGCGGCCAGATCGCCCAGCAGCTTGCGGGTGGCGGCGTCCCGGGTGCGGGCCGCGGCGGCGGTGTAGAAATGTTCGGCGTCGCGCTCCATCGCGCGGGCCTCGGCGCGGATGCGGTCCAGGCTGAGGTTCTCCATCAGCCAGATGGGGCGGCGGGCATAGAAGCCCGCCACATGTTCGCGCCGGATCAGCGGGATCGCAGGGCCGAACCGCGCCTCATGCAGGGCAATCAGCTGGGCGCGGTGCTCGTCCTCCTCGGCGGCCATGCCGTCGAACATCGCCGCCGTGGCCGGGTAGTCTGCGCGCAGCCGTTCGGCGTAGCCGCGGTAGATGCGCGCATCGTCTTCCTCGGAGGAGATTGCGAGGGCGAGGATTTCCTGGCCCGTCAAATCCGCAAAGTGTTTGCGCTGTGTGAAAAAACGCATCCGCCGCCCCTCAGTTTAGAATAATTCTAAACATAACGGTTCCGCGAGGGAGCGCAAGGCGGTACGGGTTATGCTGTTGCAATGCGGCGGCGCAGGCTACATTAGGCCCAGACCCCTACGCAGCCAACGGAGCCCGCATGAACCAGCAAGCCAGCGTCCTGCGCACCGGCCGGAAATTCGACCAGGTCCTGGAAGGCGCGCGCGAAGTGTTCCTGGCGGACGGGTTCGAGGGCGCCAGCGTCGACAAGATCGCCAAGGCGGCGGGGGTCTCCAAGGCGACGCTCTACAGCTATTTCCCCGACAAGCGGGTGCTGTTCATGGAGGTGGTGCGGTCTGCCTGCGTGCAGCAGGCGGATGAATCTCTGGAGCTGACGCCAGGCAGCTGCGGACCGCAGGATGTGCTGCGGGCGGCGGCGGAGCGGGTGCACGGGGTGCTGCTGGGCGGCTTCAGCCTGCAGCTGTTCCGGATCTTCGTGGCAGAGGCCGACCGGTTCCCGGAGCTGGGGCCGATGTTCTATGAAAGCGGGCCGATGGTGCTGCACGGGGAGATCCGCGACTATATGGAGGCCGCGGCGAAGCGGGGCGAGCTGGCGATCGAGGACGCCGATCTGGCCGCCGCGCAGTTCATCGAGCTGTGCAAGGCGGATATCTTCCTGCGGTTCCTGTTCAAGATCGATACCGAGTTCACCGAAGCCGAGCGCGAGCGGGTGATCAGCGGCGCCATCGACACCTTCATGGCGCGGTTCGGCACCTGAACCGGCGGCCTGGCCGGTCAGGACCCGGTCAATGCGTGGTGAAGCTGTTGGGCGTGTTGCGATAGGTCTCGTGGCAGCTGAGGCAGCTTTGCATCAGGCTGGGCAGGGTGCGGCGCAGACCGGTCAGGGACCGGGTGTTGAGGTTCCGGGCCGCGGTTTCGGCGCTTTCGGCGCGGGCCTTGAAGTCTTTCCAGCTGTGCCAGATCAGCGGCCGCGCATTGGAGCGCGGATCCAGCCGCGGTTTCTTGAAGTGCTTGCGGATGCTGCCGGTGGATCTGATCAGCTGCTTCCGGGCCGCGCGCGCCTTGCCGCGGTCGAAAGTGCTGCGCCCGGCCATCATGCCGGTCAGCACATCCATGGCGGCCTTTTGCGAGGTCATCAGCGCAATCCGCTTGGCCACATGCTTGCTGCTGCTGTCCCGGGCGGTCACCGGGGCGGTGCTGCCGATGGCCAGGGCAATGATCACCGCCAGCAGGGCGGCGGCTTTGGGCAGGCGGAAAGATGTCACGAGGCCTCCGGGCGGATTGACCGAATCAAAGAATGAGAACAAAATAGGAACATGCCGTATGTGCCTCCCGTCGTCTGGCGGCCTTCCGGCCCCTGCTGCCCCTTGCCTGCCCCGCTGCCCGCCCTGTTGTTCTGCACCTGTTGCCATGCCCCGCCGCCGCATTCTTTCGCTTTGGTTTCCGCGCCTTGGGGCGGAGCGCATCCTGCGGGCAGAGCGCGGCGGCATTGAGGGGCCGCTGGCCGTTGCCGAGGAAGTCTCCAACACACAGGTTATTTCTGCGTTAAACGCTGCCGCTTTGGCGGAGGGGCTGCAGCCTGGCCAGCCGCTGCGCGATGCCCATGCGATGTGCGCGGGCCTGACGGTGCGGCCGCGCAACCGGGCGGCGGAGGCGGCGTTCCTGGCGGCGCTGAGGCGCTGGGCGGGCAAGTTCAGCCCCTGGGTGGCGGAGGCGGAGCGCGACGGGCTGACCATCGACTTCACCGGCTGCGCGCGTCTGTTCGGCAGCGAGGCGGCGCTGATGGAGACGGCGGGGCGCGATTGCGCGGAAATGGGGCTGAGCGTGCAGATGGGGCTGGCCGACACCCTGGGCGCGGCTTGGGCGCTGGCGCGTTACACGGGCGAGGAGGCGGCGCCGGACCGCAGCGGCGATGCTATCGACCAAGAGGCGCGGGCGACCCGCGCCCGGGCGCAGAAGCGCGGCCCGGGGTATGGCGCCAAGCGCCGCCACTGGACCCGCGGGGGAGCTGCGCCGCAGCTGCAGGCACCGCCGCCGCAGATGGGGCGGATTGCCGAACCCGGGCAGGCCTATGGCGCGCTGGCGCCGCTGCCGGTGGCGGCCTTGCGGCTGGACAGCGCCACGGTGGCGCAGCTGAACCGGCTGGGCCTCCGGCGGATCGGTGATCTGCTGGGGCAGCCGCGGGCCAGCCTGGCGCGCCGGTTCGGGCGCGGGCTGGTGCTGCGGCTGGACCAGGCGATGGGCAGCGCGCCGGAGCCGGTCTCGCCCGCGCGCAGCCCGGATCATTTTGCGGTGCGGCTGACCCTGCCGGAGCCGATCGGGCTGATGGAGGATCTGCTGGCAGGCATTGACCGGATGCTGCCGCGGCTGTGCGCCCGGCTGGAGGCGCGCGGCAAGGGTGCGCGCAGCCTGCGGCTGGAGGCGCACCGCTGCGATCAGGAGATGGAGGCGGTGACCATCGGTCTGGCCCGCGCCAGCCGCGAGCCCGCCCGCATCCGCCCGCTGCTGGAGATGAAACTGGAGCAGATCGATGCGGGCTATGGCATCGACATGCTGCGGCTGGAGGTGCTGCAGGCAGAGGCAATCCACGCCCGCACCCCCGCCGGCCATGCCGAAGCGGGCGCCGCGGCGCGGGCGCGGCAGGAGGATGGCGCGGCGCTGGAGGATCTGATTGGCCGCCTGGGCGCGCGGCTGGGGCTGGAGGCGATCACCCGCTATCACCCGGCGGAAAGCCACATTCCGGAAAAGACCTTTACCGTGCAGGCCGCGGCCTGGTCGGAGCCTGCGGCTGGGGACTGGCCCTTGCCGCCGCGGCCGCGGCCGCTGCTGATCTGGCAGCCCGAGCTGGTCCATGCGCCGGAGCGGCCTGAGGTGCCGGAGCGTTTCCGCTGGCGCGGCCGGAACTGGGCGCTGGCAGAGGCCGAAGGCCCGGAGCGGATTGCCCCGGAATGGTGGCTGGAGGACCCCAGCTGGCGCAGCGGCGTGCGCGATTACTGGGTGGTGGTGACCGCCTGCGGCGCGCGGCTGTGGCTGTTCTTTGCCCATGGCGGCGTGCTGTCGCCGGGCTGGTTCTGCCATGGCTCGTTTGCCTGACAGGGCCGGACAGTACGGTGCGCGGCGAAGGGTTTTGCTTGGGTGTCCTTGCGCAAACCGCATAGGGTAAGGGGATGATCACACCGCGTTTCGATATTCTGGGCCAGGCCATCAGCGACGCCAGCCGCACGCAGATGCTGTGCGAGCTGATGGAGGGCCGCGCCTATACCAACAAGGAGCTGGCGGCGGCTGCGGGGGTGACGCCGCAGACCGCCTCGGCCCATCTGCGGCTGCTGCAGGATGCAGGCCTGGTGGTGGCGGAAAAGCGCGGCCGCTGTGTTTATCACCGGCTGGCGGGGGCGGACGTGGCCCATGCGCTGGAGCAGCTGGCGGCAATTGCGCCTGCGGACAGCCTGCACCGCGCCCAGCAACGCAAGGCGGGCGGGCTGGCGCAGCTGCGCAGCTGTTACGACCACCTGGCAGGCCCGCTGGCGGTGGCGATGACCCGGGCCCTTCTGGACCGCGGGATGCTGGTGGAGGAGCACGGTGCCTTTCGCGCGGTCCCGGCCGGCGAGTGGCTGAAACTGGGGGTGGTGCTGCCGGAGCGGCCGGGGCGCCAGCCCTTTGCCCGGCCCTGCCTGGACTGGACCGAGCGCAAGCTGCATGTGGCGGGGCCGATGGGGCGGCAGATCCTGGATCACGCGCTGGACAGCGGCTGGGTCAAACGGCACCGGCACAAGCGCGGGCTGATGCTGACGGCACCGGGGAGGGTGGCGCTGGAGCAGATTCTGGACCTGCAGTGCGGGGCGCTGGAGACGGCCTGAGAGGGCCTAATACAGGCTCTAATATTGGGCAAAACAAGTCCTTTGCACCTGTGCGCCTGCTGCATCACACGAAAAATCGAACGTTAAAAACCTTGATTTGCGGGGGGAAAGACGCAACCTTTTACGTATGAGCTTTGATCAGGTGCAGCCTTTTCCCGGATCTCCCATACCTCAGCAAGTCGCGTTTGACCGGCGGGAACTGTCGGTCATTCTTTCCTTGTACGGGCGGATGGTCGCCGCGGGTGAATGGCGCGATTACGGGATTTCTTCCTTGCGTGATCTGGCAGTTTTCTCCGTCTTCCGGCGCACGGCAGAGCATCCGCTCTACCGGATCGAAAAGCGCCCCAAGCTGCGCAACCGGCAGGGGCAGTATTCGGTAGTCGGCATGGACGGGCATATCCTGAAGCGCGGGGCGGATCTGAAGACCGTGCTGAGGGTGCTGGAGCGCAAGCTGATCCGCTCCGTGGAGTAGCCGCAAGGTTTGCGGCGGAGCGGGGACCGGAAAATTTGAATTTTCCGGCCAAAAATCTTTGAAAGATTTTTTTACTGCCTGCGGCGGCGGGCGGGTGTCACCCCAGCCTTTTGTGCGCGGTGACCGGGCCGTCGCCCTGGGCTTCGATCCGCTCGATTGCCGCGCCGATGGGCTCAAAGGCCACCGCCATGTCGTGGGCATTGGCGTGGATTAGCGTCTGAGCATCCCGCACCAGGGCCACGTGGCCCTTCCAGAACAGCAAGTCGCCGCGCTGGTAGTCGCCAGAGGGGGCAGGTTCTCCCAGCTCAGCCTCCTGCATGTCGCTGTCGCCAGGGCAGGGGATGCCGCAGGCCAGCAGTGCCGCCTGCACGAGGCCGGAACAATCGATCCCAAAGCGGCTGTTGCCGCCCCAGAGGTACGGCGTGCCGAGGAACAGTCCGGCAATTGCTGCCGGGTCGCTGGCATGGCTGCCGAGCAGCGACAGGTGGCGGGCCGGGAGGAAGCCCAGGTTGGTCTCCACGAACCGGCCGGTGCCGCCCAGCACCTGCACCCGGCTGCCGTGGCTGAGGGACAGTGTTTCGGGGGATTTGAAGTCATCCGCTGTATAGGCATGGGTGGCGGCGGCGCTGACCCAGTGGGTTGCCTCGAAAGGGGCCGTCAGGCTGGCGCTGGGCACATAGCCGACATAGGCATCCTTGGCCGCTTGCAGGAAGGACCAGCCGCCGCGGTCCTCATAGACCGTGACCGGCTCGCCATAGACAAGCTGGCGGTCGCGGTCGCCATCCGGTGCGCGCAGCAGGTCCGCAACCGGCACGCCGATGCGGGCGGCAATGCCTTCGACGCGCTGCAAACCCTCCGGCGCATCGTGCAAATGGGCCGCGGCAACGCGGGTGTTCGCCGGCGTGCGGCGGCGGTCTGACATCCCGGTCACAGCCCCAGCAGCTCCGGCAGCGCCGCAAACAGCGCCCGGCCGCCCTGGCCCGCGCCGCCCTTGGGACGGCCGGGGGCGGCGCTGGGGGTCCAGCCGTAGATGTCGAAATGCATGTAGCGGGTCTCTCCGGCAAAGCGGCGCAGGAACAGCGCGGCGGTGATGGAGCCCGCAAAGCCGCCCGCGGGCGCGTTGTCGAGATCGGCGATGCCGGGTTCGATCATGCTCTCATAGGGATCGTGGAAGGGCATCCGCCAGACCGGGTCGGCCGATGCCGCGGCCCCGGCCGCCAGCGCGGCCGCATCGGTGTCATGATCTGTGTAGAAGGGCGACAGGTCCGGCCCGACCGCGACCCGGGCCGCACCGGTGAGGGTCGCCATGGAGATCAGCAGGTCCGGTTCCTCCTCCGCTGCCAGCGCCAGGGCGTCGGCCAGCACCAGGCGGCCTTCGGCATCGGTATTGTTGACCTCAACCGTCAGCCCCTTGCGGGAGGTGAGCACATCGCCGGGGCGGAAGGCGGGGCCGGAGACGGAATTCTCCACCGCCGGAATAAGCACACGGAGCTGCAGCTCCAGCCCGGCGGCCATGATCATCCGCGCCAGCCCCAGGACATTGGCCGCGCCGCCCATGTCCTTTTTCATCAGCGCCATGCTGTTGCCGGGCTTCAGGTTCAGCCCGCCGGTGTCGAAACAGACACCCTTGCCCACCAGGGTGAGCTTGGGGCCGGTGTTGCCCCAGCGCAGGCCGATCAGCCGCGGCGCGCGGTCCGAGGCGCGCCCCACCGTGTGAATCAGCGGGAAGTTCTGCGTCAGCAGATCCTCCCCCAGGATAGTGGAGATTTCCGCGCCGAATTCCTCTGCCAGGACGGCGGCGGCGGCCTGCAGCTGCTCCGGTCCCATGTCGGAGGCGGGGGTGTTGATCAGGTCGCGGGTCAGGCATTCGGCCGCGGCCAGCGATTCGATGGCAGCGGCATCCACCCCTTCGGGGGCTTCCAGGGAGGCAGCCTCGCCCTTGGCTTCCTTGTAGCGGTCGAACCGGTAAGCGGTCAGAAGCCAGCCCAGGGACTCGGTCGCGGCGGCCTCAGCCGGCAGGCCGGAGGCAATCCGGTAGCTGCCCGCGGGCAGTTTCTGCGCCGCTTCGGCCAGCACAAAGCGGCGGCGCGCCCGCTGAGCGGCGCTGCCGTAGCCGCACAGGGCCATTTCAATGGTGCCATCGGCGCCCGGCACCGCCAGGGCCTGGCCGCAGGCGCCGGTAAATCCATGCGCCTTTGCCCAGGCCTGAACGCGCTGCGGCTGGCCTGAAAGCCAGCTTTCGAAACTGTCGCTAGCGACGGCATGCACGGGACAGGCGTCCGGGCTGGGTGCGGCAAAGACGGGCGGCATGTGGATACTCCGGTTGCGATCATTGCTGATGCGCCAGAGTAGCCGCCGCGGCGCGGCCTGCAAGCCCCGCGGGACGCGGAGCTGTCAGATCGTCATGTCCTGCTGGTCCCAGACCGCGGTGAGCGAGCGTTCCCCCACCCGCATCAGCCGGAACAGGATGGCGGCCACTGCCGGGGAATCCTCGGCATCGATGGCTGCGGTCACGTCATTGGCTATCGACGCCAGCGCCGTCATACCGATCTGATCGGCAATCGCGATCAGCGACCGGGCGCTTTTGCGCAGGTTCACCAGGTCATTCTGCCGCCACAGACGCTCGCAATGCGTCAGGCGGACGGCCATTTCTTCCACCGCCCGGCACACGACGTCTTCGGCGCCGGTCTCGCCAAGCTGCTCATAGAGCGCGGTGAGTTTGTCAGGATCGAGGCGCACTGTTTCCGAGTGCATTACTGTTAGTATATTGGCCACCACTTTCACCCAAATTCTTTATGCCCCCACGGCACGTCTGCCAATGTGCGCCCCACAGGTTTTCAAAAGGTTTCCGCCCGTCTGTTCAAATCTCTCGAATTTACGGACAATGCAGGCTATCAAACCCGGCAACACGAAGTTGACAGGACATCACAATGGAATTTGCCAAACCTCTGCCAAGCTATCTGGTGACCCGGTACCACGGCTGGAAGGCCACATCCTATGAGGAGAATCAGGGCTGGTACCGCCGCTTGGCGACCGAAGGGCAGCGGCCGCGGGCGATGGTGATCTCCTGCTGCGACAGCCGGGTGCATGTGACCTCAATCTTCGGGGCCGACCAGGGTGAGTTCTTCATTCACCGCAATATCGCCAACCTGGTGCCGCCCTATGCGCCCGATGGCGACCATCACGGCACCTCGGCGGCGGTGGAATATGCGGTGACCGCACTGAAGGTTTCGCATCTGATCGTGCTGGGCCATTCCCAGTGCGGCGGCGTGCAGGGCTGCATCGACATGTGCAAGGGCCAGGCACCGCAGCTGGAAGAAAAGACCAGTTTCGTCGGCCGCTGGATGGAGATCCTGAAGCCGAAGTTCGACGGCGTGGCGGATATCGAGGATCCGGTGCAGCAGGCGCGCCAGTTCGAGCGCCAAGCCGTTGTTGCGTCTATGGAAAACCTGATGACCTTCCCGTTCATCGAATCGGCGGTCAAGGCCGGCGAGCTGAGCTTGCACGGGCTGTGGACCGATATCGGCGAGGGCGGGCTGGAGTGTTATGACCCCAAGACCGGTACTTTCCTGCCGGTCTGAGGTCAGACCTTTTCTGTGCCGTTCCCGAATGCAGCCGCCAGATTGGCGGCTGCTTGCGTATAGCCGCCCGCGGCTCCGTCGACGAAATGCACGTGGCCTTCCTCAACCGGCGAGGGCACGATGCAAGTGACCAGGGCGGCGTCCTGTTCATGCAGCCCGAACTGCACCAGACCAGCCTCTGCCGCCTGCTCCAGGTGCTGGCGGATCCGGTCGCGGATCTCTGGCGTGCAATCCAGCGTCATCTTCAGCCCGTCGTCGAACTTGCGGAAATCCGAGTGTGCTTTGAGCACCGACAGGTAGTGGACCGGGTCGAATCCGCCGACCGGCCGTTTGCTGAAGAAGATCAGCCCGGCAAGGGCGCTGTGCGCCAGAAGATAAAGCTTCCGTAAAATCAGAGGGGTATTGCCGCGGGAAGACTGCGCCTCCAGGTGCAGCCCGGCAGGCGGAAAGCGCAGCCTGGGTCCGGTTTCGGGGACCGGGTGGCCGTTGTCCTTCAATTCGCCCGCCAGATCCAGCAGGCGGGAGGAGAATCGGCCAAAGGCCTGCGGGTCCGCGCCCGGTGCAGGCTGTGCGACCACCGACAGGATGATGCCGTTGCGTGCAGGTGTGTTGCTCCAGCGGCAGGAGAGACCGGAGAGATCGGGCGGCTCGGCCTGCGGGGCCGGCGGCACCTCAAAGGCGCCCGCCTTCATCTGCGCTTCGGCCCAGGCCAGGCCGCCGCCGCTGAACATGGCGAAATCGGCGTGGTCCGACACCGCATAGCGGGCGATTTTAACGTCCAGCCCCTCTGTCCGGATCCAGCCGAGCGGCAGCATGGCGGCGCGCAGGGTGACGCCGTATTCCGCCTCGGTCCAGCTGCGCAGGGAGGCCAGCACCTGTTCCGACGTTTCCCGGTGGCGCGGGGGCACCGCGAACGCTGCCCCGTCACCGCCGAAAACATAAGGGAACGCCTCGCCCTGCAGTGCGTTGCGCATGGCGGCAATCACTGCAGCGCCGATCATGTTCACGGTCTTGTAGCGGCCGGATGCAATCAGCGCGGTGGAGTTCACGATATCGGTGCAGCACAGGTGCCAGTCCGGCGGCAGCGGTGCAAACGCCTCTGGCGCGGACAGGCTGGCAAAGCTGCGGACCTTGGGGAGGCTGGTGTAGAAACTGTCCGTTGTCATGCCTTCCCGCCCCGGTGATTGGCCCTGGTGATCCGCCCCAGTGACCTGCGGTTTCTACCTAAACGAATTGTGCGCCGGGGCCAAACATGCAAGCTGTGCGGCGGAAACAAAAAACGGGGACGGAAAATGCAGGCGGGATTGATCTTGTTGTGCCTGGCCTATGTGCTGAGCCAGTTTTTCCGCGCTTTCCTGGGGGTTCTGACGGGGGTGCTGGGGCAGGACATCGGCGCGGCACCGGATGATCTGGCCAATGCATCCAGCCTGTGGTTCCTGTCCTTTGCCGCCATGCAGCTGCCGGTGGGCTGGGCGCTGGACCACGTCGGGCCGCGCAAGACGGCGTCACTGCTGCTGTTGCTGGGCGGCGGCGGCGGTGCAGCGCTGTTCGCGGCGGCCACGGGGCCCTGGCATGTCGGCGCGGCCATGTTCCTGATCGGCATTGGCTGCTCGCCGGTTCTGATGGCCTCCTATTACATCTTTGCCCGCCAGTATTCGCCCGCGCGGTTCGCGACACTCGCTGCGGTCATGCTGGGGGTGGGGTCGGCTGGCAATCTGGTGGCCTCCTATCCGACGGCGCTGGCGGTGGATCTGGTCGGCTGGCGCGGCACGCTGGCTGGGCTGGCGGCAATCTCAGTTTCAGTGGCGGCAGGAATTTTCCTGACCGTGAGCGACCCGGACAAGCCCGCGGGCGGGCACAAGGGATCGGTGCTGGATCTGCTGAAAATGCCTGTGATGTGGGCTATCTTCCCGCTGATGCTGGTGGCCTATGCGCCGTCCGGGGCGATCAGAGGCCTGTGGATCGGGCCATTTCTGAACGATGTCTACGGGCTCAGCACCCAGCAGGTCGGTTTGGCGGCCACGGTGATGGGGGCGGCGATGATTGCAGGCACCTTTGCCTATGGGCCGCTGGACCGGATGCTGGGCACCCGCAAATGGGTGATCCTGGGCGGCAACCTAATGGCCTGCGCCGCCCTGGGCGGGCTGATCCTGGCGGCGGGCGCGCCGGTCTGGCTGCCGGTGGCGATGATGGCGGCGGTCGGGTTCTTCGGCGCCTCCTTCCCGGTTATTATGGCGCATGGCCGCGCCTTCGTGCCGCCGCATCTGGCCGGGCGCGGGGTGACCCTGCTCAACCTGTTCGGCATCGGCGGGGTGGGAATCATGCAGTTTGCCACCGGGCGCATTCACGCGGGTATGGCCGGAGCGGACCCATCCTTGCCCTACACCGGCATTTTCGGCTTCTTTTTGGTGTGTCTGGCGGCAGGATGCGCAATTTATCTGCTCAGCCGCGACAGCATGGACTGATACAGGCCTTTAAACTTGCCGCCATAGGCATTATCACTCCGGCGCCGGCCATGAGGCCGGGCAAGACTGGAGAAACAGATAAATGGGTTACCGCATCGTCGTCGTTGGCGCCACTGGCAACGTGGGCCGCGAAATGCTGAACATCCTGGCCGAGCGCCAGTTCCCCGTGGACGAGATCGCTGCGCTGGCAAGCCGCAAATCTCTCGGCACTGAAGTCAGCTTTGGCGATAAGACACTCACTACCAAGGATCTGGACACCTTCGATTTTGCCGGCTGGGACATGGCGCTGTTTGCCATCGGCTCGGACGCGACCAAGAAATATGCGCCCAAGGCGGCTGAGGCCGGCTGTGTGGTGATCGACAACTCGTCGCTCTACCGCTACGACCCGGAAATCCCGCTGATCGTGCCGGAAGTGAACCCGCAGGCCGTTCACGAGTACAAGAACAAGAACATCATCGCCAACCCCAACTGCTCCACCGCGCAGATGGTTGTCGCGCTGAAGCCGCTGCATGACCGCGCCAAGATCAAGCGCGTCGTGGTGTCGACCTATCAGTCGGTGTCCGGCTCCGGCAAGGACGCGATTGACGAGCTGTGGGACCAGACCAAGGCGGTCTATAACCCGACCCAGGACGTGCCGCCGAAGGTCTACCCCAAGCAGATCGCCTTCAACGTCATTCCGCATATCGACGTTTTCATGGAAGACGGCTCGACCAAGGAAGAGTGGAAGATGGTCGCCGAGACCAAGAAGATCGTCGATCCGTCGATCAAGGTCACTGCCACTTGCGTGCGGGTGCCGGTGTTTGTCGGCCACTCCGAATCCATCAACATCGAGTTCGAGGACTTCCTGGACGAGGACGAGGCCCGCGACATCCTGCGCGAGGCGCCCGGCATCATGGTGATCGATAAGCGCGAATCCGGCGGCTACGTGACCCCGGTGGAATGCGTTGGCGACTTTGCCACCTTCATCAGCCGGATCCGCCAGGACTCGACCATCGAGAACGGCCTGAACCTGTGGTGCGTCAGCGACAACCTGCGCAAGGGTGCGGCGCTGAACGCGGTGCAGATTGCCGAGCTGCTGGGCCGTGAGGTCCTGAAGAAAGGCTGAGCCATATATCCTTTTGGCGAGGGGGCCGCTTCGGAAGAGGCGGCCCCTTTTCTTTTGCACGGCTGCCGGGGAGCAGGCGGGTCCGGTAATTTGAGGGGGACAGCAAAAAGTCAGCAGAGACAGAGGAATGAACGCCATGATCGCACTGCAGGATTTCAGCACCGCCACCCCCGCAACACAGATGCTTCCGTCGTTTGCCCCGCTGCAGCTGCCGCGGGAAACTAAGACCGCGGCGCGCCCTGCGCCGCAGCGCCAGCCTCTGCTGAACTGCGTGTCGGCGGCTGAGCTGAAGCGGCATGTCGCCAGTGATTTCACCTCTGCCGGAGACTGGTTCACCCTGTGCCGCGGGCTCCGCCGCAAAGGGTTCTGCCTGCGGATGCGCGGGGAGGACCTATGGCTCTGTGATGCGGCCAGCCTTACGGCGCTTTCCTCCTGCGAGGATCTGGGGTTCGACCCGGAGGAACTGCAACTGCGCTTTGGCCCGTCGCAGCCGCAGCGGCCCGCTGCCCAGGCCGCCTGAGCGCGCTGGCCAGGGTGGGGGCGGAGAGTTAGGCTTGGCATCAGGCGGGCGGTTATGGCCCGCCCTCATTTCCTGACCGAGAGATGCCCATGCGATTTTCCTTGATGGCCTTTGCCTTTTCCTCATTTGCTGTGACTGCCGCAGGTGCAGACACACTCCCCGTCAGCAGCACGGTGTCGGAAGTGACGCTGTACCCGGGTCTTGCGGAGGTCACCCGCAGCGCCGCGCTGACGCTGCCGGAAGGGCGGCACCGGCTGATCCTGCAGAACGTGCCCAAGACTGCTTTGCTGGAGACCCTTCAGGTGGAGATCGCCGGTGCCCGCCGTGTCGCCACTCTGCTGCGCGAAGACTATGTGCCGCCGCGCAATGCCGATGATCCAGAGGTGGAGGCCGCAGAGGCGCAGGTGCGCGAGGTTGAGGCGCGGATTGCAGCCGTCCGCGACGAAGCCGCGCGCGCACGGGCCGGGGTGCGGGCTGCGGAGGCCTCGATCACCTTCCTGCAGAAATTGGGGGCGAACGAGGGGCTGGCAGAGGCGGATGCCGCTGCGCTGAGCGCGATTGCCCGGATGATTTCCGTCGAGGCCGCGGGCGCCAGCCAGGCGGCTGTGGCGGCGGAGTCCGAGGCGCGCCGGATAGAGCTGCAGCTGGAGGATCTGGAAGAGGAGCTGGCAGAGGCGCAGGCGGCACTGGCGGCGATCACGCTGGAGGATGCCGACCGGCTGTTCATCGCGGTGGACATCGAGGCGGAGCAGGCGGGCGAAGGCGCCATCAAGGTGAGCTATTACACCGCGGGTGAGGGCAATATCGGCTGGCAGCCGTCCTACGAGATGCACCTCAGCACCGTGGCTGAACAGCAGGTGATCCTGAAACGCGCGGTGATGCTGGTGCAGGATACCGGTGAAAACTGGCAGGATGTGGCACTGACGCTGTCGACTGCGGTGCCGGGTGAACAGGGCAGCCCCTCTGCGTTGCACCCCTGGCTGCGCCGGATCGAGGAGCCGCAGCCGCCGCGGGCGCTGAAATCCATGGGGCAGGATGTGGCGGAAATGTCTGCGCTGGCAGAGCCGGCCGCCGCGCCTGTTCTCGCGGAGGAGGCCCGGAGCGGCTGGGGCGCTGATCTGGGCGGCGCGGCGGCGACTTACCGGTTTAGCCTGCCGGTGTCGGTTGCCTCCGGCGCTGACTTGCTGCGGCTGGAGATGGACAGCCTGACGGCAGAGGCAAAAGTGCAGGCGGTCGCAGTACCATTGCGGGATGAAACCGCCTACCGGGTGGCGACTTTTGCCAACACCTTTGGCGAGCTGCTGCTGGCCTCGGATGAGGTGCCGCGGTTTGTTGATGGCAAGCTGGTCTCTGTGGAGCATTTCGCCGGGCTGGCGCCGGGGGCGGAGATGGACGCAGGCTTCGGCCCCATCGAAGGCCTGCAGCTGCGCCGTGACGTGCTGGGGCAGAGCGAGGGTGAGCAGGGGCTGATCTCGCGCAGCAACGCACAGGTGCAGAAGGTGGAGATCACGGTGGAGAACCTGACCGCGCAGGACTGGCCGGTGCGGGTGCTGGACCGGGTGCCCTATTCGCAGCAGGACGACTTGGAGATCGAGTGGAGCGCCAGCCCGCGGCCCGCGGAAGAGAACGTGGAGAAGCAGCGCGGCATCCTGGCCTGGGATCTGGAGCTGGCGGCGGGCGAAAGCCGGACCATACAGCTGGACACCACGCTCAGCTGGCCCGAGGGCATGGTGCTGCGCTGAACCCGGCGCAACGCTTGGAAGCAGGGGAAGCGCTCCCGCCCGTCGTCAGGTATTGAAAATACCTTCCTCCCGTTGGGCGTGGGGCCGCGCAAGGCGCGG